>PAXM01000015.1 GCA_002714485.1 Acidimicrobiaceae bacterium | reverse complement strand
CCGATGGCCGCTCCGACGACCAGACCGAACAACAGCACCCGGAAATCCACGATGGCCCGGTCCAAGAGGGTGGCCATTACCGCTACGAACATCGCAGAGGCGCCCAACAGGTTGCCCCGTGAAGCAGTGCGCGGTCGAGCCAAAGACTTCAGGCCCAGCACGAAAAGCACAGCAGCGACCAGGTAGGCAGCGTCGACCACGTCCAGCCGGCTCACGATTTGGCCTCCGAGTCGGGCGGACCACGATGCGACTTCCTACTGGTGAACATGGCCAGCATCCGGCCGGTGACGAGGAAGCCTCCAACCACGTTGACCGTCGCCAGCACCACGGCTACGAACCCCAACCAGGTGGCCAGCGTCGAATGGTCAGCGCCCGCTGAAACCATGGCCCCGATCAGTGTGATGCCCGATACAGCGTTGGAGCCCGACATCAGCGGCGTGTGCAGGGTGGCCGGCACCTTGGTGATGAGCTCAAGACCGAGGAACACAGCTAGTACGAAGAGAGTCAAGGCGATCAGCAGGCTCACGGCGTCCTCGTTCCAGAGGGCGACGACTGCTGTGCCTGGATTTCGCGGACCACTGGGTGGACGACGTTGCCGCCGGCCACCACCAGCATTCCCGCCAGCACTTCGTCTTCCAGGTCGACGAAAGCTTCCCCGTCTCGGTCCAGCATCCGCACGAGGTTCACCAGGTTGGTGGCGAACATTCGCGACGCCGTGATAGCCGACCCTGACGCCAGGTCGGTCGGAGCGAGGACCGTTACCCCTTGGTGATCGACGTCCATATCAGCCCGAGATACTTCGCAGTTTCCCCCACGTTCGACAGCTAGGTCGATAACCAGGGAGCCGGGTCGCATCGCCGCCACCATGTCGGCAGTTACCAACAAAGGACTCCGCAGACCCGGGATCTGGGCAGTGGCTATCACCACGTCCGAATCGGCGACGTGGGGGGCCAGCACCTCGTGAATCCGCACTGCGTCCGGCGCCCCTCCGTCGGCACCAAGTGGCGGCTCGATGGACCGTCCTCCCAACGATCGGATCTGTTCGAGGGCCTCCGAACGAATATCGAAGCCCTCTACTACGGCGCCGAGTCGGCGAGCGGTCGCTACGGCCTGTAGTCCCGCCACTCCAGCACCGAGAACGAGAACTCTGACGGGAGGAACCGTCCCGGCAGCGGTGATGAGCAGCGGGAACATCTTCGGCAGCCTCACAGCTGCTACGAGGACCGCTTGAAAGCCAGCGACTGTCGCCATCGACGACAACACGTCCACGGCCTGGGCCCGGGTAGTCCGAGGGACAAGGTCCAGCGACAAACCGGTCGCGCCCGTTGCCGCTAGCGCTACAGCACGGTCCGGCTTCCAGACCGGGTCGAGGAGGCCGACCACCACATGGTCGGAGCTGAATCCGCGATCACCAACGGAGGTCAACGGGTCGATACCAACGACCAGTCCGCCTCCTTCGAGGAGGTCGGGCCCGGCGGCCGTCTCGGCTCCGGCAGACCGGTAAGCCCCGTCGGCTGCCCCGATACCGTCGCCAGCACCAGACTCGACGACTACCTGGTGCCCCTCGGCGACCAACGTCTCAACAGCCTCGGGGGTGACGGCTACCCGGCGATCGCCGGACCCCCGCTCGCCCAGCACTGTGATTCGCATGTCTCCTCCGAGGACGGGCAATTCCTTGACCGACGGTCGACGATGGTACTTCGTGGAGTGTGCGACTGGTCCCAAGTCAGGACATGTCGCAACCTCACCGCGACCCGAGAACGAAAACTTGGTTCAGCTTGAGCCAGCAAAAACAGAGGAACCCCCTGCTGAGCAGGGGGTTCATATGGAGCGGACGACGAGATTCGAACCCGCGACCCTCACCTTGGCAAGGTGATGCTCTACCAGCTGAGCTACGTCCGCGTCAGGACGAAACGATAGCGGTCATGGGTCATTTTGACGCCTTCGGGGTCACCCGCCGATCGGCGGCCGCAGGTCAATCCGCAGCGTGAGAACGCCATCATCGAGGATGGCCTCAGCGTCACCCACGATGCCAAAGTCCATCAGGTCGTCCTGGGCCTGGTCGATGAACCGCTGCCGCTCCTCGCCGCCTACCGGGGGCAGCGTCCGCGTCCTCACAGCGGCCGCCCGTTCCCGGAACCGCTGCAGCATCGCCTCGACGTCCAACACGGGTTCACTCACGAGACCACCTCCGCTGGCTCATCCTCGCGCTCCTTCCCGATGGTCGGCGGGCGGGTACGCCACCAGAAGGCAGCGGTACTCACGACGACCACAACACCGAGAATCCGCAGCATGACGACCACCCGATCGACGCGTTCGCTGGCCGTCCTACCCTCGTCGTCGACCTCCGGCGGAACCGTTTCGATCGTTGTGACCTGGGCATCCACCGGTGACACCAACGCCCCGATCCACAGACTGGCCAGGAGCAACAACGCCATGACACGAGCGCGTCGGCGCGTCACGCCCAGACCTCTCCTCCGCATGCCGGAATCGTACTTCCAGTACCCCGTATCAATGACCCACGGTCGGTGGCTCAAGCCTGGTGGTCTGGGCACCACCAACTGGTCCGACCACCCACCGTGTCCCGACGAAGTGGTCCACCGTCTCGCGGGCACACCCCACCGGGTCGACGGTGATCGAACAGATCTCCGGTGTGGCTACCACCCCGACGGTCCATCTGGTCGAGCGTGCGGCGAACAACCCGGTGCAGATGCCGAACCTCGACAGCTTCCAGCCCGCCTGCAGCGCGCAGTGGTGATAGCCCGGCCCGCCACAAGACCTCGTCGACCAGCAGGTTCCCCAGGCCGGCCAACCTCCCCTGATCCAACAGCCGAGCCTTGAGTGGCTGCCTCCCCCCGACCAGAGCACTACGCAACCCGGTTAGGTTGAGGGTCCAGGCGTCGGGGCCGAGAACCGACAGGTCGGGTTCCAACTCTGCTCCACCCAGCCGACGAGGATCATCGATCCAGAGGCGCCCGCCGCCGCGGAAATGCAGGCCGAACCGTTCCCATATCGGATCGGACCTTCGCCCTCCCCATTCGAGGCGTTCGATGGCTGCCTCGCCATCCACCAACAACCGTCCGGTCATCCCGAACCGCAGCCCGAGGGTCGGACCGCCCGACTCCAATAGGAGTACCTTGCCGTGCCGACCCGTTCTGGTGATCCGGCGGCCGGCCAATGCCTCAGCCAAGACCCGCGGCGTGACGCCCCCCTTGAGGAACCAGACGTCGGGTGCCTCGACCATGGTGATGGTCCGTCCCACTACCCGCTCGGCCAGCCGGCGGTAGGCCTCGACCTCGAGGATCTCCGGCACTCTGACGTCGGCGTGCGCTCAGTTGCCCGCCGCGTCTAGCCCGCGGACAAAGTCGGCCATCAGGTCATCCAGGTGTTCGAGACCACACGACACACGAACGGTTCCTTCCCCGATGCCTGACGCCTCGAGTTCCTCAGGGGTGAGGCTTACGTGCGTGGTGGTCGCTGAATGGCACACCAGGGTTTCCGGACCACCCAACGAGGTGGCCTGGCGGGCAATCGCGGTGGCCTCCACGAACCGGCGACCAGCGTCGATCCCGCCGGCCAGGTCGAAGGTGAGCTGGCCACCCATGGACCGCATCTGGCGCACGGCCAGGTCGTGCTGAGGATGGGACGGCAGCCCCGGGTGGCGCACACCGAGCACATCGCGGTGCCCCTCTAGGAACTCGGCGAGGACCAGTGACGTCTCGGACTGCTGGCGGAGCCGCGCTCCGAGAGTCCGGATCCCACGGTGAGCGTTGTAGGCGTCGTACGGCGAGGCGTTCGCTCCCTGGAGGATGGCGAATCCCCACAGCCACGAGATGAGGTCCTCGGTCCCGGCGATAACCCCGAGGGTGGCATCGTTGTTCCCGGCGATGCCCTTGGTGGCCGAATGAAGCACCAGGTCAACCCCATGGTCTAACGGGCGCTGGCCCAGCGGTGTGGCGAACGTGGAGTCCACCACGGTCAGGGCGTTGGCGATAGCCCCCAGATCGTCGAGGTCGACGAGGTCCAGACGGGGATTGGCCGGCGTCTCAGCAAACACCAGCATCGTCCTTCCGGGCACCACGGCCTCGGCGAACGACCCGGGCATCGTCCCGTCCACGAACGTCACGTCGATCCCCATGCGGGGACAGACGGTCTGCAGGAAGAGTTGCGTACCGGCGTACATCTGGCGCTGGGCCACCACGTGGTCCCCTGATGAACAGATGCCCAGAACGACTGCGCTGACCGCTCCCATGCCCGAGGCAAAGGCTCGGGCGGACTCGGCGCCCTCCAACTCGGCAATCGTGGCCTCGAAGGCGTTGATGGTGGGATTCCCGTATCGGCTGTAGAAACGCTCGGGCGCCATGGTCGTCGCCAGGTGACGGCCCTCGTCAACGGTATGGAACTCGAAGGTGGATGTCGGGTAGAGCACTGGCGCCAGCGACGTCTCGCCGTCGGACCGCCCGCCCAGCACGGCAGCCGTCTCGGGGTGCAGGGGTTCGCGGCCTCGGCTCCCGATCATGTGGATTCCACCTCCCGGAGGAATGTGTCGAGATGGGAGCCGACCTCCCGTGTGGCGAGCAGGAACCCGTCGTGGCCGTCGGGGCTCTGAATCACATGGTGGTCACAGCGCCCTCCGGCCCCCCGGATGGCGTCACGGAGAGCCGTCTGCTGGCTGGTCGGNTANAGCGTGTCGGAACTGATNCTGAGTGTGAGCGCCGGNAGNTGGGCGAGNCGNCCNACAGCGAGGTCCATGCCGCCACGATCACGGGCCAGGTCATGGAGGTCCATGACCCGATTCANGACGAGGTAGCTGTTGGCATCGAAGCGCCGGACCAACTTCTCACCGTGNTAGTCGAGGTATGACTCGACCTGGAACCGGTCCCACGGACCGAACAGCGCACGCGGGTCGACGAGATCTCGGGCAAACCGGTTGTCGAACACCTCGTTGCTCCGATAGGTGATCTGGGCCACGGACCGGGCGATGGCCAAACCGGCGAACGGTCCGTCCCCGGGCTCGGCGTCGTAGTAGTCGCCGCCACGGAAACGGGGGTCGAGGGCCAGCACGGTGCGACCTACTGCACTCCACGCCACCTGCTGGGCGCCGGCGGCCAGAGCGGTGGTGATCGGCGCAATGGACCGCACCCGGTGCGGATACATGACGCCCCACTCGANGACCTGCATNCCGCCCATCGAACCNCCTGCNACCGCNAGCCACCGGTCGATNCCNAGGTGGTCAGCGACCGCGGCCTGACAGCGCACGATGTCGCGTGTGGTGACCGTGGGAAACGACGAGCCGTAGGGGCGGCCGGTCGACGGNTCCACCGAAGCCGGGCCGGTCGAACCCTGACAACCACCNAGAGAGTTCACACACACCACGAAATGGCGGTNGGTGTCGATTCCGCGACCCGGTCCGATCACACCGTTCCACCAGCCCTCGGTGACGTGGCCGTCACCCGAGGCGCCATAGGCATGGCTATCGCCGGTCAGTGCGTGGCAGATCAGGATGGCGTTGTCGGCCTCGGGCGACAGCTCTCCCCAGGTCTCGTAGGCCATCTCGATGTCGACCAGCGCCTCGCCGCTCTCCAGCACCAGCGGACGCCCACCNCCCACCGAGGTGAACTGTCGTCCGCCCACCGGGTCACCTGGACGCCANGCCCCGGTGACCGGGAGGTCGGCGGCGTAGGATCGCGGATGGACGGGACCCCCCTGGAACTGGTCGACAGGCGCGTCGACGAACGTGTCAACGGCGGTTCCGTCGTTGCTCGTCAGTTCTTCCGTCATGTCGTCTGTCTCCATCGGGACATCCAACGCGCTCGGCGCCGACAGCGTGACCGGAGGGCCAGCCGGCGGACACTTTGTTGCCCCTTTCGGGGCCACATCCCCACCGTCACCGGTGGGCGAGCACCTTGGGTGTCCGTCCCAGGTTGCCGGACCCGTTGAACCGGGCCTCTCGTGATGTCGTCCCCCCCAGTGTAGGGCGACCGACGCGTGGCAACGCCCCTGGGCCCCTTTGTCCTCGAACCTCAGCGGAACACTCAAAAACGTGCTGGGTGACGAGACCACCACCAGTCGACGAGAGTGTCCACCTCGTCACCGGCCACCACCCCATAGGCCTGCGCCATGATCCGACCAAAGGCCCACCAGGCGCCGGTGTCAGTTGATGAATCGGACGAGGTGTGTAAGTCGTATGCAAGCGTCGCCCCCTCAGTCCAGGTCTCTGCATCCGAGGGCAGCGGCAAGTCCGCCACCTGGCCGGCTGAAAGCCGAAGCCGAGCCGATGACCGGGCCGCCCCTAGGGACCGCCGCATCGCCAGAGCGGTGATCGACGGAGCAGACAGGGCGGCAGCCAGTTTCCACAAGGTCTCTAGGTCGCCAGGGTCGTTGGGTTCCACGACCACCAGCGGAGTGACGGGCACAAGACTTCCCACGGGATCAGCCACCACCTCCACCACCGAAGTCTGAGAGGCCACCAGAAGCTTGGGNCGCTGCCGGTCGGCAAACCACTGCCCTACCTCAGGCTGGGCGGCTGCCACNGCGGCGAGGTCGACTACCGGGGCCCGCCANCGTCGNCCATCAAANCGACACGGCTGNTGGGCCCAACGGAGGCANAGCGGATCCACAGATGCAGTGGTGACCATCGGTGGGCGGGGGTCATCGGGGCCGGTCCGCTCGGCCACCCCGGCGACCAGNCCGTAGAAGTGCTGGCGAAACCCGGCGGTCACACCGGCCAGATCACCTACGCGACCGCCTACTGGGCCNTGGGCCGGCGTCGGGACCTGAGGAATTCCCAGCACCTCGGCCACCACCGTGCCCCACGTCTCCCCGACCTCGGGGGCAAGGGCGGTCCCGCTACGGACCACCTCCCGATCCACGAGGACCTGCACTGTCTCGCGCCGACCACTAGACGTCCGCCGAACCACCGGGGCGCATACCTCGNCGTGNCCGGCAAACACCCCGGACTGGTCCCACCACAAGCCGATCAAGCTGGCCTCGGAGACCAGCAGGTCCCGGACTGGACCGGCATCCCGGGCGGCCAGTACCGACTGAGGTTGGACGAGTACCATCCGGCCATCGTCGGCCAAGAGGTTGAGCCCGGCGACCAGGAACAACCACGCCACGTCGGTGTAGGCACCGACCAAGCCCGGGTACCTCGACCGGAGGGCTTCCCTGTCGGCGGTCGATACCGTCGTCGACGCCCGGAGTTGTCCGAGGAACGGCGGGTTCCCGACCACGGCTTCGAACCCTGCAGCCGGACCGTCTGGCCAGACGGCACTTCCGGCACGGAGCGGATCACCGACCACCACACCGGCCACCTCGGACGGTTCGATACCGGCCCATGAGGCCAGAAGCCGTCGGCAGGCATCCACCGACGCCGGATCGATGTCGGCCCCGAATAGGTGTCGACGGGCCACAGTCGCTGGATCAGCTACTCCCTGGTCCACCATGCAGCGGCCGGCGGCCAGCAGGAAAACCCCAGCACCGCACGCCGGGTCGACCACAGTGGTGGCTGGCCCATGGTCCGAGGACTCGACGGCCAGCGCGGTCAGGCGTGCCGCGACGTCGGATGGCGTGAAGAAAACCCCGCGTGCCCGACGGTCGTCGACCCGCTGCAGGTCGGCCGCCAGGGTGGCGGCCAAGTCGTCGACCTCCAGTGAGGTCAGGCAGCCTCGGCGGCCGGGTCCCACGCCATCAGGTCATCGAGCCGGGCGTCGTTGGAGTACACCTCGACAATGGGTTGCTTCAGCCCGAGGCGACGGAGCAGCTTGCGCACTTCGAGCTCCTCGTTCCAGAGCACCATGCTGACCACTACACCAGACTCACCAGCCCGGGCCGTCCGACCCGATCGGTGGACGTAGGTCTTGGCATCCGACGGTGGGTCGTAGTGGATCACCACGTCGACGTCGTCCACGTGAATACCGCGTGCAGCCACGTCAGTGGCCACGAGGCACCTGATCTTCCCAGCGGTGAAGTCGGCCAGCGCTTTCTCCCGCTGGGCTTGGCGCAAGTCGCCATGGATGGCCGCTGCCTTGACGCCCTCATCGACCAACTTCCCGGCCAACTTGTCGGCTCCCCACTTGGTGCGGGAGAACACGATGGTCCTGTTTGAGGAGTCGATGATCCGCGCCGCCACCCGGACTCGGTCCATCTCGTGGACGGCCAGGAAGCGATGCTCCATTTCGGCCACCGTGACCTCACGGGACGTCACCTCGTGAGTTACCGGATCACTCTGGTACCGGCTGATGAGGGCCCCTACCATCCCATCCAAAGTGGCCGAGAACAGCAGGGTCTGGTGCTGCTTTTCGGTCCTACGCAGGATCCACTCGACCTGGGGCATGAAACCCATGTCGGCCATGCGGTCCGCTTCGTCAATGACCACGCCAACCAGATCGACTACCGAGAGTTCCTCTTGCTGAATGAGGTCGATCATGCGGCCCGGGGTGGCGACCACGAAGTCGACCCCCTTACCGAGGGCGGCGATCTGTTTCTCGATCGGGGTACCACCGTAGATGGCCTCGATACGGAGTCCGCGAACCTCAGCCAGCGGCTCAAGCTCGCGACAGACCTGCACTGCCAGTTCGCGTGTGGGTACCAGGGCTAGGGCAGTAGGCCTCTTCGGAGCCCCGCGGGACAGTCGCTGGATCAACGGAATGCCGAAGGCCAGTGTCTTACCCGAACCGGTTTTTGCCTTGCCGCAGACGTCACGACCGGCCAAGCCGTCGGGGATGGTGAGCGCCTGGATATCGAACGGGGTCGTGATGCCCCGCTCGGAGAGGGCATCGACCAGATCCTGGTCGATGCCCAGATCGGCGAACTGGGTCGTCGTCATGTATTCCTGTGCTTCCCGGCAGCATTACTGCCGTGTCGTCACCCGCGACTCAGCGGGTCCGCCACCGCTCTTCCCGGGTGACGAGGCCGTCGAGGGTCGGCGTACAAGCGGCCGACGAACCCGAACGGGTAGGACCAGTCTACCGGCGCGGGCGCTCGACGCCGGGAGTTAGACGGGATGCACCCGACCGTCTCGGACGTCCACGCCCTCGGAAGTCAGCAGACGGGCCTGGACCTCCTCGTTGCCGGGAACCAACCGGCCAGTCGAGGTGACAACACGCCACCAATGATGGCCACCGTGGTCACGGAGGAACCGACCAACGGCCCGGTGGGCNCCCGGATGGCCGGCTTCCGCNGCCACCTCTCCGTAGGACACCACCNCACCGGGCTGGAGNGCGTCCAGNACAGCGGCCACATCGGCCTCAAACGGGGTCACGGGTTCCGGCCGACCGGGCGGTGTCAGTTCCGCTGGCTGCCGAGGCCATGGGCGTGCGCATCCAGTGGGACCACGCGGACGAGATCGACAGGGCGTTCGAAGCCCCTAACCATCTGGCTATCCAGCAGTCGTTCCTCGACGTTGGTCATCAACGGGGTGACCGTNCCCTTCTCGGCCAGGACCTGGTGGGGTTCAGCCATTTCGCACAATCGAGATGCAAGTATGACCGCCGGGCCGACATGGTCGTCTCCGTCGATCAGCATGACCCGGCCCCGGGCGATNCCAGCCCGCATGGCCAGGGGTGACCTCGCTTGATCGATCAGGCACTCGATGTCGACCACGGCCTCGACCAGGTCCTCGGGCTCNACACCNACCATCATNACGCCATCGCCTAGCCACTTGGCCAGNCGCACCCCCCTCTCAGCGGCCACCTGTCGNACGGCNGCACGAAATCCGGCGACNACGTCNTANGCATCCGCGTCACCGTTCTGGTCGGTGAACGCGGTGAACCCGCANANGTCNAGGAAGGCGAACGTACGGTCCACCCGCTTNACNGTCCGNCGGGGCAAGGCCTCAGGCACCGTCCACCACCTCCGTCANGGNGTCGCGGGGACGGATCCGCCCCNGCCATGCCACCGNGCCACCCACNANGATGGCANCCAGNGCCATCCACGTGTTGACCCGCACCCCGGCCACCAACGAGGCGGCGTCGCTGCGGAGCGCTTCCACCCAGAGTCGCCCTAGGCCGTAGCCGAACACCCACAAGCCGGTCACGTATCCCGGTCGGAGCACGCCGCGACGTTCGATCCTGATCAGGANCACGGAAAGGNCCACGTTCCANAGCCCTTCGTAGAGGAACGTCGGNTGGAAGGTNGAGGAAGCGGCGTACTCCGCTGGCCGGTAGGCGNCATCGATCTCCAACGCCCAGGGGAGGTCGCTNGGTCGCCCGAAGACCTCCTGGTTGAACCAGTTCCCCCACCGACCTATGGCCTGAGCCACAGGAATGGTGGGCACCATCACGTCCAGTGCGGCAGCCATGGTCAAGCCCCGACGTCGAGCCACTAGCGCCCCGACGAGTACGCCGGCCATGAGGCCGCCGGGGATCCCAAGGCCACCCTGCCAGATGGCCGGTACGTCCTCCCACCGGCCGCGAAACGACCGCCAGTCAGTGGCNACGTGGTACANCCGNGAACCGACGAGACCCGCTGGGATGGCCCACATCGAGATCGAAGCGATGATCTCGGCGTCGCCACCACGCGCCGCGTAGCGACGCTGGCTCCAGATCACGGCCACGTACGCACCAACAGCGATCATCAGCCCGTAGGCCCGCAGTTCTAGGGGCCCGATGGACAGGGCGGTAGCGGACGGGCTTGGGATAGAGGCAAGCACGGGGACCAGAAACGTGNCCGTNGGTCAGGCCGAAAAGGCGTCAGCTGGGACCTCGAAGAGGTCCCGCTTCCCGGCCGTCACCGCACCCAACTGGGCACGGACGGTCGGCAGCAGTTGTTCTGCGTAAAAGCGGGCGGCCACCACCTTGGTNGCCANATGGGT
Source organism: Acidimicrobiaceae bacterium (assembly GCA_002714485.1). GTDB lineage: Bacteria > Actinomycetota > Acidimicrobiia > Acidimicrobiales > MedAcidi-G1 > UBA9410. The sequence goes on along the minus strand of PAXM01000015.1, from coordinate 15,891 downwards.
GGCATCGCCCTNACCGGTGTCGATCCGACGCTGGGCACCGAGGGCCAGACGGGCCAGCAGCCAGCCACCGACCAACTGGCCGAACATGCGGAGGTACGGGGTAGCCCCAGCCATAGCGTCGTTCGGGTCGGCGATNCCGTTGGCCATCAACCAATCGGTGGCCTCNTCCATGGCNGCCCGGGCATCGGCCAGACCATCCCGTATGGAGGCGAAGGCATCGCCGGCCGANGCCAGATCGNTGTCGATCGCCGCGATCTCNGCNAGTAGGTCGACCATGACGGCACCACCATTCATGGCCAGTTTGCGGCCCACCAGGTCCATGGCCTGAATCCCATTGGTGCCCTCGTAGATGGGTGAGATCCTGGAGTCACGCCAGTGCTGGGCCGCTCCCGTCTCCTCGATGTAGCCGTAGCCCCCNTGGACCTGAATGCCCAGCGANGACATCTCCACGCCGACGTCGGTGCACCACGCCTTGGAGATCGGGGTTAGCAGTTCGGCGCGGTCCGACGCCGCCTGGCGCACNTCGGCGTCAGAGTGACGAGTGGCCACGTCTAGCANAGCGGCGTTGAGGTACAGCAGACACCGCATGGCGTCCGTATACGCCCGCATAGTGAGCAACATCCGCCGAACGTCCGCATGATCGATAATGGCGGACTGCTCACCGGCTGGTGCACCGATGGCCCGTCCCTGCCGACGCTCAATGGCGTAGTCGGCGGCCTGCTGGAGGGCCCGCTCGGTGACAGCCAGACCTTCGACGCCCACACCCAGTCGGGCGTTGTTCATCATCTTGAACATGTAGCGCATGCCCTGGTGTTCCTCGCCGACGAGGAAACCGGTNGCNCCCACGCCCGCATCGCCGTAGGAAAGCACNCAGGTCGGGCTGGCGTGCAGGCCGATCTTGTGCTCGACCGATAGGCACTGATAGTCGTTGCGAGCACCGGGGTTGCCATCATCGTCCACCAGATACTTGGGGACCACGAACAACGAGATGCCCTTGGTGCCCGGTGGGCTATCGGGCGTGCGGGCAAGCACCAACTGGATGATGTTCTCAGTGAGTTCGTGCTCGCCGAAGGTAATGAAGATCTTCGTCCCGAAGATCCGGTAGGACCCGTCATCTTGCAGAACGGCCCTGGTGGTTAGCGCCCCCACGTCGGAGCCGGCCTGGGGCTCGGTCAGGTTCATGGTTCCCGACCACTCGCCGGAGACCATCTTGGGAAGGTAGATCTCCTTCAGGTCCTCACCAGCGAAGGTGTGCAATGCATCCAATGCGCCGACGGTCAGCATGGGGCCCATGGACCAGGCTCGCGACGCTGTGGCGATCATCTCGGTCATGACGGTCTGCACGGCTCCCGGAAAACCGCCGCCGCCGTAGTCGGGATCCTGGGAGACGGCGCCCCAGCCAGCCTCAACAAACTTGTCCCACGCCGCACCGAAAGCCTCGGGGGTTGTTACCACCCCGTCGGTGACGGTGCAGCCCTCCTCATCGCCAATCCGGTTGACCGGGGCCACCACCTCGGCCACGAACCGGCCCAGTTCGTCAAGAACGCTGTCGACAGTCTCCGGATCAACATGCTCGTATCCCGGGAGGTCGCAGATGGCCGAGATGTCGCTGATCTCGTCGAGAACGAGTCGGATGTCTTCTAGAGGCGGTCGGTAGTCACTCATGCCCGTGAACCTACCCCTCGGTCACTTGACTGACCCGGCCGGGCCGGTCGGATCCCCATGTCGGTTCATGGCTACGGTTCGGTCCATGAGCGACGCTCCCACCGCCATCACCAACCTGCTCTACCGGTACGCCGAACTGATGGACGCCGGCCACCTCGATGAGTGCGCCGACTTGTTCGCCGACGCGCAGGTGCTGCTTGGCGACCGAACCGACGGCAAACCTCCGGTGGTGGACCGAGACGGCCTAGCCGCCGTGTGGCGTTCGATGGTGTGTCTGCACGAGGACGGGACTCCAAGGACCCGACACTTGGTGGCCAATCCGATCATTGAGGTGGCCAACGACGGGACCACGGCGACGTGCCGCAGCACCTACACGGTGTTCCAGCAGGTGTGCACCGGGCCGCTTCAGCCCATCATCACCGGGCGCTACCACGACCGATTCGAGTCGGTGAACGGCACGTGGCGGTTCTCCGAACGTGTCTACCTGATGGATCTGACCGGGGACCTGTCAAGCCACCTCATGGGCAGCCTCCCGGGCGACGTCGGAGGCTGACCCAACCGCTCCGGTCGCCGATTGGTCACCTGATTCGCCGGCCATCCAGTGGCGCCGGCACCGGAGTTCGTAGGAGACGACGTGATCGTCGGGGTCGTCGACCACGAACAACTCGCCGTCGTAGACCTGGGCACCGTCGACCAGCCGAGCATTATGGGTAGCTCTCTCACCGCACCAACAACGGGCTTCGACCTGAACCTCGACCCGTTCGTCTGCCACCTCGAGGAGACGTTGGGTGCCGGCGAACAGTTCTCCCTGAAAGCTGGTAAGTAGCCCGAAGGCGAACACGTCGGCACCGAGGTCATCAACGATCCTGGCCAACTGGTCGATCTGTGCTGGTAGGTAGAACTGCGCCTCGTCGCAGACCAGGTAGTCGATGCGTCCCCGGCGGGAGGCCACGGCCAGCGCCATCTCGAAGAGATCNAGCCGTGGACCGACCTCTATGGCGTCGGCNGACACCCCGAGGGCGCTGGACACNCGGCCGTCGGCCCGATCCAACTGNCTGCAGAGGATGCCCTGGAGGCCCCTCTTGNGCAGATTGTGGTGGATCTGGAGGGCCAGCGTGCTCTTGCCAGAGCCCATCGTGCCAAAGGAAAAACGGAGGGTTGCCATCAGCGGCCACCTTCGATGGCGAGTCGTCCCACGAGATGCTCCGTCATGAGCACCCGCTGGTCGCACCACAGTCNGTGCACACGTAGCACGATCCNGCCCGCTGCATCGCCACACCGCACTGCATNCAAAGCGGAGCATCGGCTGCCGGCCGGATAGNGGGCACGTTGGCCATGGACAACTGGGCTGCGAACTGCGAAGCCGACGGCACGGTGGGTGGATCGGCCGGTACATCATTTCCCTGGCGGGTCTCGGTCACCGATTCTTCTACCCCGGGCAGNGTCGGCTGAGTGCGTTCACTAGTCGTGAGGATGTTCAGTTCNGCCCGCTCCTCGAGGCTGAGGTACTCCACGGCCAGNCGGCGGAACAGGTAGTCGATGAGGCTGGTGGCGATCCTGAGGTCCGGGTCGTCGGTCATACCGGCGGGTTCGAAGCGCATNCCGGTGAAGGCGTCNACGAAGGCACGTAACGGCACCCCGTACTGCAGCCCGTGGCTGAGCGAGATGGCGAACGCGTCCATGATTCCGGCCATCGTCGAACCCTGTTTTGAGACCCTGACGAAGACCTCTCCTGGTCGGCCGTCCTCGTACTCCCCCACCGTCACGAAGCCCTTGCAGTCGGCCACCCGGAACTCGAAGGTNCGTGACATGCGGCTCCGGGGTAGGCGTCGACGNACCGGCTCGGCCANGCCNATGGCCANNTCAGATACCAGTTCNGCCGGGTTGCCTCCCGACTCGGAGGANGCGTCGCCAACGGTCAGNGGCTGGGCCACCTTGCAATTGTCGCGGTAGATGGCCACCGCCTTAAGACCAAGGTGCCATGCCTGGAGGTAGAGCTCCTCGACGTCATCGACGGAGACCTCNTCGGGCATGTTGCAGGTCTTGGAAATNGCGCCTGACAGGAACGGCTGGACGGCCCCCATCATCCTGATGTGGCCCATATGGTGAATGGGGTTGTCTCCCATCGACGTGGCGAACACCGCCACGTGCTCTGCCCGTATCCCGGGGCAACCGACCACCGTCTGGTGTTCGTCGATCCAGGCCAACACGGCACTCGCGGTCTCGTCGTCATAGCCGAGACGGGCCAAAGCCCGAGGCACGGTCCGGTTGACGATCGACATCGTGCCACCGCCCACGAGGCGCTTGTTCTTGACGAGGCTCAGGTCGGGCTCGACCCCCGTGGTGTCACAATCCATCAGNAGACCGATAGTGCCGGTGGGGGCCAGGACTGTGGCCTGGCTGTTTCGCACGCCGACCCGTTGAGCCAGAGCGCAGGCCTCGAACCATGCGGTCCGGCCCGCGTCAACCAGGGCCGGGGTCACCGCGGAGTCGAGCAGTTCGGCGGCCTCGCGGTGCATCTCCAACACGCCGAGCATCGGTTCGCGGTTGTGCTCGTAGCCCTCGAAGGCTCCCATCCGGTCGGCGATCCTGGCCGACGTCCGGTAGGCGTATCCGGTCATCAGCGAAGTGAGGGCTGCAGCNACTGACCGACCCTCGTCACTGTCGTACGGCAACCCGAGGGCCATGAGTAGGGCTCCGAGGTTGGCATAGCCCAAGCCGAGCTGACGGAAGGCCCGGGTGGTCTCGCCGATGGCCTCGGTTGGGTAGTCGGCGTTGCCGACCAGAATTTCTTGGGCGGTAAACACGATCTCAATNGCGTGGCTGAAGCCCTCCACGTCGAATCCGCCGATGGCCTCACTGTCATCGTCGGAGGCGCCGAGAAAGGCCAGCAGGTTGAGGCTGGCGAGATTGCACGCCGAGTCATCGAGGTGGACGTACTCCGAACACGGATTGCTGGCGGTGATCCGGCCAGTGTTGGAGGCCGTGTGCCAACGGTTGATCGTGGTGTCGAACTGGATGCCGGGGTCCGCACATTCCCATGCCGCCTNGGACATCTGGCGAAAGAGGTCNCGNGCCCGAACGGTCTCTATCACCGAACCATCGGTCACGGCACGCAGGTCCCAGTCCCCGTCGGCCTCNACTGCAGCCATGAACTCGTCTGTCACGCGAACCGAGTTGTTGGCGTTCTGGTACATGATCGAATGGCTGTCGACGCCATCAAAGCCGACGTCGAAGCCGGCNTGNTCGAGGGCCCGGACCTTTCGCTCCTCGCGGGCCTTGCACCATACGAATTCCTCAACGTCGGGATGAGCGACGTCCAGAACGACCATCTTGGCAGCACGTCGGGTAGTGCCCCCGCTCTTGATAGTGCCCGCCGATGCGTCCGCGCCTCGCATGAAACTCACCGGGCCACTGGCCTGGCCGCCACCCCGCAGAGCCTCCTTGGACGAGCGGACGGCACTCAGGTTCACCCCGGCGCCGGACCCGCCCTTAAAGATCATTCCCTCCTCTACGTACCAGTTGAGGATGGATGACATCTGATCGTCGACTGAGAGGATGAAGCAGGCCGACGCCTGCTGGGGGACACCAGGGACCCCGATGTTGAACCAGACAGGTGAATTGAAGGCGGCTCGCTGGGTGATGACGAGATAACGCAATTCGTCGGCGAAGGTTGCGGCTTCAGCGGCATCCACGAAGTACCCGTCGCGAAGCCCCCAGTCGGCGATCGTGCCGGTCACGCGATCAGCCACCTGGCGTAGCGAGGACTCACGGTCCGGAGCGTCCGTGGCGCCTCGGAAGTACTTCTGGGCAAGGATGTTGGTGGCGTTCACCGACCAATCGACCGGCACCTCGACGTCCTTCTGTTCAAAGGCAACCGAACCGTCGCGGTGGTCGACTAGGCGGGCGGTCCGGACCTCCCAATCAATGTCGTCATAGGGATCGGTCCCGTCGGTGGTGAAGTGCCGACGAATCCCAAGAATCCCCCGCTCCGGTGCCATCGACATCGTTTACCACCCTCGTCCATTCGGCCTCTCGAGCTCTGGGCCCGGAGTGCGGCGCCCCGGTGGCTATGCCGGGGTCCCCGCCTGTATGTCAACTGTACGAACGACCGGTGACAGACGCCCGTTAACCACCGGTTCCCGCCCAGCAGGTCCATGTTGTGGATAGTGGCCGGTGGCAAAGGGCCCAGGTCGAGGACAGGCCATAGACGCTCCCGGGGGAGGTCGTCCGGTCCGTCCCAACGCCGAACCGGACGAGCCGGTACGACGGGTTCCTGCCGGGCCGATCACCACCGGCCACGGAAAGCAACCTACGGACGGTCTCCTGTGGACGGATAGGGGGAGGAGTTGGGGATTTAGCGGTGGATGACTTAGAGCTTCTCCACAGAGGACCCAGCGGTCGGCTACGTCCGGCCGAGGGCTACGGTCGTCGCGTGCGACGTATCCACCCTGAGCCGACTGGTGACATTGACTCTGCCGAGGTCGTCCTCGACGACGCCCGGCCGGCACCCCCGGGCCGCCCGTGGGTCCTAGTGAACATGGTGGCCTCGGTGGACGGTGCCACCAACGTGGGCGGGCGCTCGGGGAAACTCGGTGGGCCTTCGGACCGACGCATGTTCAGGGCGCTGCGGGGATGTGCAGACATGATCCTTGTTGGCGCGGGAACTGTCCGAGCCGAGGGCTACCGACCACCCCGAACCCCCGAGGACACCATCGCCACTAGGCGGAGGATCGACGGGCAGGACGAACGACCTCGACTAGTGGTGGTGTCGGCCAGCCTGGACCTTGACCCGAACGCATCCCTGTTCGCCGACCGCGAATCCACAGACCCTCCACCCATCGTGGCCACCGTGACCACGGCCCCCACCTCCCGACGAGCCCTGCTCGAACCAGTGGCCGAGGTAGTGGCCTGCGGTGAGACACGGGTGGACCTGACCGGCCTACTGGCTGTCCTTGACAACGTTGGGGCCCGCACCGTGCTCTGTGAAGGTGGTCCCGACCTTAACCACCAACTGGTCGCCGCTGGCCTGGTCGACGAACTGTGCATAACTGTGTCTCCCGGACTGACCGGGGGTGTCGGTGGCCACCACGGCAGCCTCCTGGCCGGGCCACCACTCTCGGCGACCACCCGGCTTTCACTCGACCGCGTCCTGACCGAGGACGGGTTTCTCTTCTGCCGATACCTGGTCTCCTGACCAGGATGCTCGTCTAGCCGAGGGGCAGAACGATGCGCTGACCCGGCTGCAATATCGGACCACCTGCGGCCTCGGCCAACTGATCCACCGTGGACCGGAGGTCACGGCCCTCCGGGTTGATCGACCCAGCGATTGACCAGAGGGTGTCCCCGGGCTGGACGACGTACACCACCGGCTCGCCCACCGCAGCCACAACGGGTGCACCGGTCGTCCCGGTAACACGGCCGATCAATTCGCCACCTAGCAGTGACAGGGCTGACACGAGCAGGCCCAGTGCCACCGAGACTAGGAATCGGCGCCGCCGGTAGACCGAAGGCGACAACTTCACGGCCGCCCCGGCTCCGATCGGCCCTGTCTGACGGCGGACGGCGCCTACCACGGCCGGCTCGGCGGCCAACACGTCGGTCACGAGTCGGTGCACGGTCGCCAGCCGCTCCACCGGTGCAGGCTCTGTGGCTGGCACGACCCGGAGGATGGTCGAACCATCGACATCGGGACATTCCGGAAAGTCGATGGGAAGTTGGGAAGCAGTAGCGGTGTTCATGGGGTTAATCCTGTCGACGGGGTGTGACAACGCTCCCTGGAGGGGTACTTGACACGGAACACCCGTTCGGCGAACATGTTTTCGACGTACAAGTGTTCGTTCATGGATTCTAGTGTATCGAACACTTGTTCGATGTCAACTGAATACCGACTGGTCACCAGACAACGCAGTTCCAGACACCCACCTCCAAAGGCAGGAGACCTCGACATGAGCAACACGGGACTTACCGGCCGCCAGCAACAGATCCTTGATTTCATCGACGGTCAGATCAGTGACCGCGGCTACCCCCCGTCCGTGAGAGAAATCGGCGACGCGGTGGGACTGACCTCTCCGTCGACCGTTCACTCCCACCTGGCCACGCTCCAAGATCGGGGATTCATCCGCAGGGACCCCAGCAAACCCCGAGCTATCGAGGTCTGCCTCGACCCGACCAGCGGCGCAGCGGTGGAACGTGGTGCAGTGCGGCACGTCCCCCTCGTGGGTGATGTCGCTGCCGGGACAGATGTGATCGCCGCTGAGAACGTAGAGGGGTCTCTCCCCCTTCCGGCCGAGTTCACCGGTGACGGCGAGTTGTTCATGCTCCGGGTGAGGGGTAACTCCATGGTGGACGCGGGGATCCTCGACGGTGACCACGTCGTGGCTCGGGTTCAGCAGACTGCTAACGAGGGCGACCTCGTGGTCGCCGGGTTCGACGACGAAGAGGGCACTGTGAAGCACTTTCAACGCGATGGCTCCACCATCGTGCTGGTCCCCTCCAATCCGGACTATTCCGAGATCCGACGCTCGGCCGACGAGGTGACTATCTACGGAAGGGTCGTCACCGTCCTACGAAAGATCTAACCCTCCGGCCTGCCGGGAACCCCCGAGCAGAGGTTCAGACGCCCTCAGCCAACAGGCGGTAGAGCGCCGCGTGGCAGGACTCCACCGACGACCGCTCCACCCGCTCATCAGCTGAGTGGGCCAGCGTCGGCTCGCCCGGCCCCAGGTTCACCGCAGGCACACCGCGCTCGGAGAAGAACGCCACGTCGGTCCAGCCCAGTTTGGCCCGGACCTCCAACCCCCCATCGGCCGCCAGACGCTGCAGCAGCGGATGCGACATCCCCGGAGCAGCCGCCGGTGAGTGGTCGACGAGCACCACCTCGTCGCCATCGTCTAGGTGCTGCGCCAGCACGGCACGGACATGGGCCTCAGCCTCACCACCCGTGCGATCCGGTGCATAACGGTGGTTGATCCGGACCATGGCCGAATCGGGTACGACGTTGCCGGCCATACCGCCCTCCACATGGACGGCCTGCAGGGCCTCACGATATCGACAGCCCTCGACCACGGGTTCCCGGTGTTCGTAGTCGACCAACGTCCCCAGTAACGCCCCTAGTCGATGGATGGCATTGCGACCCATCCACGGTCGAGCGGTGTGGGCACGAATGCCGGCCAGGGTGACCTCGAAGCGCATGGTGCCTTGGCAACCCGCCTCGATCGTCCCGCCGGTGGGCTCACCAAGGATGGCCACTTCCCCAACCAGTAGTTCGGGCGCCTCGGCGAACACCTCCCGGAGGCCGTTGTGAATAGTGGCCACTTCCTCCCGGGCGTAGAACACCCATGTCACGTCGACGGCCGGCTCTACCACGGTGCGGGCCAACTCCAGCATCACGGCCAGACCACCCTTCATGTCAGCGGCACCGAGGCCCCAAAGGGTGTCCCCCTCGATACGAGAACCGGAGGTATCACCCGGCACCGTGTCAGTGTGACCGCCCAGCACTAGGCGATGATCCCGACCCAGGTCGGTCCGGGCCACCAGGTTGTCACCGATCCGATCCACGGTCAGGCCGGGCACAGCCCGTAACTCTGCCTCTAGGTGCGCTACGAGCTCAGCCTCGCCAAAGCTGACCGACGGGATGTCTACCAACTCCGCTGTGAGTGCCAGGAGGTCGGTCACGACACCGAGGCTCAGGTGGTGACGCCGTGGGTGCGCAGCACGTCGTTCAACGCCGACTTGTCGTGCCGCTCCCCCGGATCCAGGTACTTGAGGACAAGCACACATGGAAGGCCGAACTCCCCACCCTGGAAGGCCCTGGACCGTGTCGCCTGGACGGCCACGCACCAGTCGGGGACGACACCCCGACCCAACTCGTCACCCGTTGACGCATCTATCACGGGGATCGACCCGGTCAATACGGCACCTGCACCCAACACGACCCCGTCGCCCACCCGGGCGCCCTCGGCCACGATGCACCGGCTCCCTATCAGAGAATCGTCGCCGATCACCACCGGTACGGCATTCGGTGGCTCCAACACACCACCGATACCGACCCCGCCGGACAAGTGGACGTTGCGGCCGATCTGCGCACACGAGCCGACGGTGGCCCAGGTGTCAACCATCGTGTTGTCGCCCACGTAGGCACCGATGTTGGTGTAGCTGGGCATCATCACCACACCGGGGCCCTGGTAGCTCCCCCACCGGGCCTGAGCACCGGGCACCACGCGAACTTGACGGTCTATCCAGTCGGTCTTGAGCGGGATCTTGTCTGCGAACTCGAATGGCCCCATCTCGATGGTCTCCATCTGGGACACCTGGAACAGCAGGAGGATGGCCAACTTCAACCACTCNTTGACGACGACGCCAGAACCNTNAGGCTCGGCTACTCGGGCCGCTCCGGTGTCAAGCAGGTCGATAGCTGCATGGATGGTGGCGACGGCCTCGGAATCATCGGCCGTGAGGCCCTCACGGCCCTCCCAGAGCTCCTCGACTTGGGCCCTCAGCGCGTCGTGTGGAGAATCGATGGTCATAGGCCGAGGCTACCGGTGGTGCATCACCGGGTCCGAACCGATTGGGGTCGGTCCCGGCTTGGATTCAGGACAGGCCGGCCCGGGCCCGGACGACGGCCATCTGATCGTCGGGCACTACTGCGGCAATCCGGACGNGACCGGCGCCGCCCANACCAAAGGNCGTCCCAGGGCTAGTGAGAACACCNAGATGCGAGGCCAGGCGCCGCACGAGTGCCATCTCGTCGTCGTCCGGNGCTGCCACCCANAGGTAGAAGCCTCCCTCGGGCATGGTGGCCTCCAAANCGAGCGCGGNCAGCACCTCGATCAGCNTCTGGAGGCGATGCCGGTAGCGNTNTGCCTGCAGGTCGACGTGANNCTGGTCGCGCAGCGCTGCTGCCCCCGCTACCTGAGCGGGCCCGGGGATGAGAAACCCCTGGTGGCGCCGAGTCTCTCGCAGGTACCTGGTCAAGTCCGTGTCACCGGCGTAGAAGCCGACCCGGAGCCCGGCCAGGTTGGAGCGCTTGGAAAGCGAATGGACAGCCANCNCGCCCTCGGNCCCATGCTGGAGCACCGANCTGGATGGTTCTTCCCACGTGAACTCTANGTAGCACTCGTCGGACACNACCGGTACGCCCCGANCCCGACCCCAGTCGGCTGCTGCTCCCAGGTCGTCGAGGGCACCAGCCGGATTGCCCGGCGTATTCACCCATAGGCATAGGGCCCGCTCCACATCGGCTTCGGCGATGGCTGAGAGGTCGATCCGCCAGTCGGCGGTCAGGGGTACCGGGACGGCACGACACCCGGCCAGGACGGCGCCCATCTCATATGAGGGGTAGGACACTGCCGGGTAGAGGACGGTATCTCGCTCNGGNTTCCGAAGCCGCAAAAGGTGGGGCAGGCCGGTGACCAGCTCCTTGGTTCCAACNCAGGCTCCAATCTGGGTTTGCTCTANGTCAACGCCTAGGCGCCGGTAGCACCAGCCAGCTACGGCGTCGAGCAGGTCGGGTGTTCCCACTGATGGCGGATAGGGCCGGGCCGGGTCCGGTTCGGATAGGGCGGCGGCCACTACGTCGGGCACCGGATCGCACGGCACGCCACGGGATAGGTCAACCGCTCCCCCGTCGACNGCCGATGCCGTCTTGACGACATCGGCGGGGACGTCGAACGGGTAGGGCGGCGGGACGAAGCCCTTGGGTGGCGGGAGCGGATTCACNGCGTCACTCTCCCACCTCNGCCCCAGAGGNCGGTTGGTCGATACGNAANTCNGCGAGGCGTCCGGCCGANCCCTCGTCCACCCGAACGAGGATGCGCCACCCACTCTCGGTCTCTGTGGACTCCATCACCTCNCCCTCCCGGTGGGCCATGGCCAGCACATCGCCTCGGTCNTAGGGCACGGCCAATTCGGCCNCGATGGTCTGGCGNCGGAGTCGNCGGGCAACNACAGCCAGAAGNTCGTCGATCCCNTCNCCGGTGGTCGACGACACGGCCACCGAACCGGGGTCGCGCTCGGCGAGCCGTTTGGCAGCCGCCGGATCGATATCGGCCTTGTTGAACACGTACAACTCGGGCACCTCACCCGCCCCGATCTCCTCAAGAACCGTGCGAACAGCGGCAATGCTGCCCTCGGGATCGGCGTCGGACGCGTCGACCACGTGGACCAGTAGATCAGCGTCAACCACGACGTCCAGCGTCGACTTGAACGCCTCGACAAGTTGATGGGGCAACTTGCGAATGAAGCCCACGGTGTCGCTCACGTACACCGCCTCGCCACCGGGCAACTTCAGNCGGCGGGTGGTGGCGTCCAGAGTGGCGAAGAGGCGGTCCTGGACTAGNACCCCAGCGTCAGTCAGACGGTTCAACAGCGTTGACTTGCCGGCGTTGGTGTAGCCCACNATGGCCACCGCCCGGTTGCTGGTGCGGCGGCGGGCCTTGGACTGGGTGGACCGGTTCTTGCGNATGCGCCNGAGNTCGGACTCCANCCGGGTNACTCGTCGCATNAGCCGTCGCCGGTCGACCTCCAACTGGGTCTCACCGGGCCCCCGAGTGCCGATGCCACCNCCCTGCTGGCTNAANGTCTTCCCTGATCGACGGAGACGGNGTAGTCGATAACGNAGTTGGGCCAACTCGACCTGGGNCCGGCCCTCGGGGCTACTGGCGTTCTGGGCNAAGATGTCGAGAATCACCGCCGTACGGTCCAGCGCCGACCGTTTCAGACTGGCCTCAAGGTTTCCCTGCTGAGCCGGTGTGAGCTCGTTATCGAACACCACGGTGTCGGCGTCCAACGACTCGGAGACCATCCGCAGTTCCTCGACCTTGCCCTGGCCCACGTAGGTGGCCCGATCCGGGACTTCCCGCTGCTGAAGCACCCGGGCCACCGGGTCGGCGCCCGCTGTGTCCACTAGACGTGCCAACTCGTCCATGGAGGCGTCTGTAGCTTCGGCGTCGGCCCGACCGAGGGTGACGCCGGCGAGCACGATGCGTTCACGGAATGTGCGATCGATGAGACCGGTGGCCCCACCGCCAAACTCGCCGAAGCCACCACGGTGGGACTCCTCCGGATCCTCCCCTGGATCGTCGTCATCCGACAGGCCGGTATCTTGAGAGTAGGCCCATAGGCCGTCATCCACGGGATCCTCTGTCGGATCACCCACCGACGGCTACCTCGTGGTCGGCCAGCCAGGTCGTCGGGCCGGTGAGCCGCAACGGTTTACCCACGGCCACGGTGGCTACACCGCCCGGCATGACCACGTCGACCAGACCGTCGACCAGACCCCAGCCATGAGCGATGTGAGCTGCGGCACAGGCCCCGGAACCGCAGGCCTCGGTCAGCCCGGCGCCCCGCTCCCACGGCCGGAGACGGACGGTCGCCCGATCCTCTACGGCTATCAGGTGGACGTTGCAGCCCACGGGGGCGAAGTACGCCTCAATGGTCGGACCGACGACGGACAGGTCAACGGCGTCTGGGTCGTCGACCCGCAGGACCAGATGAGGGTTACCAAGGTCGGAGCTTTCGACATCGAGTACCTCGACGCCTACCAGCCCGAGATCCAGACCCTCGAAGGACGGGCCGGAGTCGACCACGCCCATCTCCACGGTGGCCCACACCTCGACATCGGCCGGCCCCCCGTCGACAACGATGTGACGAAGACCTGCTGCGGTGTCGACCACGACATCGAGGTCCGTCACGTCGTCCCGGCGGGCCAGCGCCTGGCCGAAACAGCGAAGACCGTTACCACTCACCTCGGCTCGACTGCCATCGCTGTTGAACAGCGTGAACAGGGGTCGTCCGGTCGAGTCCGTGGTCCCGAAGACCAGGCCGTCGGCTCCGATTCCAGTGGCTCTATCACAGAGGTGACGCGCCAAGTCAGCACCGTTACCGGGAACTCGATCGACGAAGCCAATGAGGAATTCATTGCCAAGTCCGTGGTGGTGGGTCAGGTGCACGGAGACAGTCTTGCCCACCTGGAGGTATCGACCACGCCTAGTTCGTTCACCGTTGTGGCCCTGTCGCGTCAAACCGCTCCAACACCTGATCGAGAACGACCAGAGGGTCGTCGGCAACGTCGAGCCACTCGATTCTCGGATCCCGCCGGAACCACCGCTCCTGTCGACGGGCGAACTGCCGGGTTGCCGAGATGGCTTCTCCAATCGCCCTGTCCAGCGTGCACTCGCCCCTCAAGTGTGACAGGAGTTCCCGATAGCCCAACGCCTGAGCGGCTGACCGGGACGGTCCTCGAGGTAGGTCAATCAAACGACGAACCTCGTCGAGGAAACCATCATCGAGCTGGCGTCGGTATCGCTCGGCAATCCGACGATCTAGGACTTCACGGTCCACCCGCAACCCGATCTGTGTGAATGGAGACGGCGGATAGGCCTCAAGGCCGGGCCCAAACGACGAAAAGGGTCGTCCGGAACCGATCGAGACCTCCAATGCCCGAATCACTCGGCGGCGGTTGGTGGGCTCCATGCGGACGGCGGCCACCGGGTCCAGCTCGGAGAGCCGGTCATGGAGAACCACGGTGTCCGCCTCGACTTCGAGATCAGCCCGAACCTCCTCCCATTGGCCCGGGATCTCCAGGTCATCGACTACGGCCCGGACGTGCAGCCCGGTCCCTCCCACCAGCACGGCCCGGCACGACCGAACGGCAAGTTCGTCCAGGGTTTTACGGGCTGCCTCCTGGAACATGGAAACCGAGAAGTCCTCGGAGGGATCTACGAGGTCGAGAAGGTGTGTAGGAACCTCCGCCCGTTCGGCCGCGCTCGGAGATGCCGTGCCGATGTCCATGCCCCGGTAGATGGCCATGGAGTCCATGGAGACCAGTTCGGTACCCGGCCGACGGCGGGCCAGTTCCAGCGACAGGGCAGATTTGCCCGAGGCCGTGGCCCCCACCACGACGAGGTGCCCATTGGGCTGCACCGGTCAGGCCGAGGCCACGGGGATCCGTCGACGATGGCGGGGGGCCGCTGTCACTTCGACGAGGTCGCCGCGTAGGTAGTGCGTGGCAGCGTCGGTGATCTCGACACGCGCGTACGCGCCGGCACGCAGACCCTCACCGGCCGCCAGGTGGACCAGTTTGTTCTGGCGAGTCCGGCCGGTCACCTGGTCAGGCTCTCGCTTGGCCGGTCCCTCGATCACCACCTCCTCGATGCGACCGATCCGGGCACGATGGGTGATGGTGCCCGACCGCTTCAGCACCCGCTGAAGTCGCTCGAACCGGTCCACGCAGAGGTCGTGGTCCACGAAGTCACGTTGCATGGACGCCGCTTCGGTACCCCCGCGCGGTGAGAACACGAAGCAGTAGGCCGAGTCGTAGCCGGCCTCAGCCACCACTTCTAGAGTGCGCTCGAAGTCGTCATCGGTCTCTCCGGGAAAGCCCACAATGATGTCGGTGGTGACAGCCAGGTCATCGATGCCCGCCCGGGCCGCCGCCAACCGCTCCAGATACCGCTCAGCGGTATAACCCCGGTGCATGGCCGACAGAATCGAGTCGCTACCCGACTGGAGCGGAAGGTGCAGATGCTCGCAGACCTCGGGAGTCACGGCCATGGCCTCGATCGTTTCGGGACGAAGATCCTTGGGGTGTGGACTGGTGAAGCGAACCCGGCGAATCCCGTCCACGGCACCGATGGCAGTTAGCAGATCGGCGAACAGGGGCCGGGGTCGCCGATTCGGGTCCGATGCCCAAACCTCGCCGGCCTCGAAGGTATCTGCCGGCCCGGCATCAAGGGAGCGGAGGCGCAGTGTCAAGTCACGTCCGTAGGAGTTGACGTTCTGGCCGAGCAGGGTGACCTCGGTGACCCCGTCGGCGGCCAGCGACTCGACCTCGGCCACCTTCTCCCCGAACGGTCGGCTGATCTCGGGGCCTCGCACCGAGGGCACGATGCAGAAGGCACAACTGTTGTCGCAGCCGATCTGGATGGTCACCCAGGCCTTGTGGTCCGCATCTCGCTGAGTGGGCAACACCGATGGGAAGGCCTCAGCGTCCTCGCGGACTGTTTCCTCCAGGATCTCCATGACCGGGCCGTGGGAGCGGGCCTCAGCAAGCAACTCAGCAGCCCGGTGCACGTTGTGAGTGCCGAACACTACGTCGACATGGCCAGCTCGATGCTGGATCTGGTCACGGTCCTTCTGGGCCAGACAGCCCCCTACCGCCACCTGAACGTCCGGGCGCTCGGCCTTCAGTGCCTTGAGGTGGCCGAGAGCTCCGTAGAGCTTGTT
>PAXM01000014.1 GCA_002714485.1 Acidimicrobiaceae bacterium | reverse complement strand
CGTCCGGCCACATGGAAGATGCGCTACGGACGGCGGTGATGATCGGGCACGACACGGACACTGTGGCCGCCATCGCCGGCGCCCTGGTCGGTGCCCGGTGGGGGGAATCGGCCCTCCCGGAGGATTGGCTGGACATCCTCCACGGCATCCGCCGGAAGGGTGAACCGGTGGTTCGGGCAGCGGGCCTCAGTGACCTCGTCCGCAGTGCGCTCGGCCGCTGATCCCGATAATTTCAACGATCTGGGGAGAATGTCACACCCGATTTCTATCTTGTCTGCATGACAGGAAACAGAAAGACCATTCCCGCCGGAGATGATTCCGGTACCAACCTCCACCCGTCCGAACTGCCGACCGAACTGATCGACCCCGCCGCCTGGTGGCGGCGACCGTGCGAGGTCGACGACCGCCTGTACGTGTGTGGCGACCTCCCGAGCGATTCCGAGGGGTTCCAACGGGTTCTGGGGGAGTGGCTCGAAGCCGGCATCACCCACATCGTCGACGTTCGGAGCGAGTGGAGCGACGCCGACCGCGTGGCTGACGCCGCCCCCGATCTGACCTACACCTGGCTGGGGACCCACGACGATGGCGGGATCCAGGAGGCGGCCTGGTTCGATGCGGGTGTCGATGCCATCACCATGGGTCTGGGTGACCCCACGGCCAGGGTGCTGGTCCATTGCCACATGGGCGTCAATAGGGCACCATCGTTGGCGTTCGCAGCCATGATCGAGTTGGGCCGCGGTGTCGAGGAGGCCCTGGATGCCATTCGGTCGGCTCGCCCCATCGCGGCGATCGCCTATGCGGCGGACGCCGCCCGATGGTTCGGTGAGCGCCGATCCATGGACGGCGAGTCCGTGCAGACCGCCTGTGACCGGACCCGGGCCTGGTTGGCCGCCAATCCCGTTGCCACAGGCTGGATCATCAGTCGCATCCGGGAGGTCGAACACCCCGAGGTCGCGAAGATGGCCACCGCCGACTGGGACGCAGGGCTCGAGGAGCTCCGGGACCTCAGCGACCAGGGGACCCGAGATTTCGAAGATCTCGTGGACCACAACCGCGAACAGGCTCGGAACCTCATACAGCAGTGGTACGAGTTGCAGGCCGGCGACCTGATTGGCTTCGAGGAAATCCCAGACTTCATCCGGCCTGAGCCGACCGATCGGATCGGTGCCGTGGTCGTGGAGGGGTTGGCGCAGTCTTTCTGTGAGATCTTCGACATCGACCACGACGTCTTGGGGACGGAACAGGCGGAGCGGCTTCACGCCCAGGTGCTGGAGGTACTGGCCCAGGGCGTGCCGATCGGGTTGAGCGCCCGTGGGGAGGGATCGTGATGCGGATCTTCTACGACGAGGGATACGTGGCCGCGGCTCATCAGTACGAGACCACCCGCAAGTCGGCCCAGATCGCTGCTGCGATTCTGGGTGGGAGGGTTCCGGGGGTGACAATCGCCGAACCGTCTGCCTTCTTGGGCGTCGCCGAACGCTGGATCTCAGTCGTCCATGATGCTGCCTACGTCAAGGCGTTGCGCACAGGCGAGCCGGAATGGCTGGCTGAGGGCAATGGGTTCGACTGGGATCCTGGGATCTGGACCACGGCGCGACATTCGACCGCCGGGGTACTGGCTTCCGTCGAGGAGGCCATTGCCCAAGGGTTGTCGGGCAGCCTGTCGTCGGGCCTCCACCATGCGAAGCCGGGAGCCGGTCAGGGCTACTGCACCGTGAACGGGTTGGTGGTAGCGGCACGCCACGCCATCGACCTTGTCGACGGACCTGTCGTGATCCTAGACGTCGACGCCCACTGTGGTGGCGGTACGGCCCAGTGTCTGGACGGTGTACCGGGGGTGGTCCACCTGGATCTCAGCACGAGCAGCTTCGACGAGTACGAGCCCATGGGGGACGACTGCCTGGTAGTGGTCGGCAGGACGGATGACGACGCCTACCTCGAACAACTCGACCTCATGTTGGGTCGGATCCCCCGGGAGGCCGGCTTGGTGCTGGTCAACGCGGGCATGGATCCCCATCCGGGGATCTCTGTGGGCACTTTGGCTGAGCGGGAACGGCGGATAGCGGCATTCCTATCCGAACAGGAGGTTCCGACGACGTTCGTGCTTGCCGGTGGCTACCTACACGGGATCACCGAGGCACAACTCGTCGACCTCCACCTCCTGACCGTGTCGGCGTTCGCCGAGTTGGGTGCGTCACGGGAGGGCATGACCAGTAGTTGTGCGGCCTGAGCAGTCGTGGTCCCAGGGCCCGGCTGGGAAGGCCGGAGGTCGAGGAGAACACAAGAGGCGAGAAAGGGCAAGTAGGAGAAGGAACCATGATGGACATCAAAGGCATTGGACAGGAAGAAATGGATAGCCGGACGCTGGCCTACCGGGCGGGTGCGGATATCGCCAGGACCCGGATGGGCAGGGAGGCTCCGGCCTCGGCAGAGGCGTTGGAGGCGGTCGAAGCCTCGGACGTGGTGGTCGTTGCCGGCTGCTACGACCATGTGGAGCAGGTCCTCGGCGCCCTCGAAGTGCCGTTCCAGGTGATTCAGCAGGGGCAACTGGAGGAGGCCAACCTCCGACCGGAGCAGATCCTGATCGTGAACTGCCCCGGAGAGATGACCTCGGGCGAGATTGCCCGGGTCCGCGATTTCGTGGCGGCTGGGGGCACCCTTTTCACCACGGATTGGGCGTTGGGAAACGTTATCGAACAGGCCTTTCCGGGACACGTTGCCTACAACGGGGAGGCGACCGGTGACGACGTGGTGCGCATCGACGTGTTGGAAACCGACAGCCCGTACCTGCAGGGCGTCCTGGACAGCGATGGCGATCCTCAGTGGTGGCTAGAAGGTTCCTCACATCCCATTCGGGTACTGGACCCCGAGCGGGTGCGGATCCTGATCCGTTCGGCCGAGTTGGGCCGGAGGTACGGAGAGGAAGCTGTGGCCGTGGTATTTAGATACGGGAAAGGAGAGGTGTTCCACATGATCTCGCACTACTACCTGCAGCGGTCCGAGTTCCGGAACGCCCGTCACGAACAGCCTGCGTCGTCGTACCTGGACGAGAAAGGTGTGGACCTGCGTGACGACCTAGCCGGGTCGATCGACGGCCTGCTACTCGGCGACGTTGAATCGGCGGCCACGTCGGCCCGGATGATGGCCAACATCGTGGCCGACAAGAAGCGCCGATGGATGGAGGTCTGACCGACTGCGCCCTGATCTCGTTGAAGGTGGGAATCGAGCGGGTGAAGGGAATCGAACCCTCATCATCAGCTTGGAAGGCTGAGGTTCTAGCCGTTGAACTACACCCGCGGCCCCGCCGTAGCGGACGTGATGAACCTATCGGCCAACGGCCATGTGACTGTCCTCCAACTGGGTCATGGCTTCTTCAGGATCCTGATCGGTGGTGTGGACGAGCAGGGTAAGTGCATCAGCCACCTGTCGAGTTCAGAGCTTGGGGATAGATCTGAACCTGGCCAGGACTACATATCCGTTCACCTGTCCGTCTGATCCACCGGAGCCTGATCGGTATGCTGCCCGCCATGACTAGCAGCGACGCACCGTTCGGCGGAGACAAGAACTCCTCGGGGCACGCGGCACGAGAACAGGACGACACCGCCCATGAGTTCTTCACGAGGACCCGCGCGGCCTATATGAAGCCGGAGATCCCACGCTGAGCCTCCAGATGCGCAAGTTGGCCCTCCAGACCGAAGAGATCCACATCGAGGGTGGCCGACCCGCCGACCCGCCGTTGGTGATGCACGGTGTGGTCGCGGTGATCGCAAACCCGTGGGCAGGTGAGGGCTTCGTGGAGGACCTCAGACCGGTAATCATGGATTTGGCGCCGAAGCTAGGCGCCATCCTCGTGCCGAAGCTGGTGGAGATGTGCGGTGGAGCCGACGCAGTCGAGGCCTACGGCAAGGCGGCCATGGTCGGAACCTCCGGCGAAGTGGAGCATGCTTCGGCGTTCATCCACACCCTCAGGTTTGGCAACGTGTTCCGAGATGCCGTGGAAGGTACGGCGTATCTGTCCTTCACCAACACCCGGGGCGGCCCCGGGGCCACCCTGTCCATCCCCATGATGCACAAGGTCGACCCTGGCTGGCGGTCGCACTATCTCACGCTCGAAATGCACGTGGCCGATGCCCCGGCGCCCAATGAAATCCTGGTGGCAATTGGGGCATCGACTGGTGGCCGGCCGCACCACCGCATCGGCAATCGCTACTCCGACATGGAAGAGATGGGGTTGACCGGAGGGTGAACCCCGTTACCGACAGCACCCACCTCCAGGTCGACGGCCCCACCGGTGGGTCGGGGGCGGTCAGCCCGCCGCTCGTAATGGTGCACGGGGTCGGGCTGGACCTCCACATGTGGGACCTGGTGGTCGATGCCCTGGCCGTCGAACGGCGGGTCGTCCGCTACGACCTCTTCGGACACGGACATTCCTTGGACCCACCGGGTCAGCGATCGGTCAAAGACCTCGTGGCCCAATGCCTCGAGGTGATGTCCCACGTCACGGCCGTCGCCGGTGATGGTCGAACGCCCGACCTGGTCGGCTTGTCGCTGGGTGGCCTGGTGGCCCTGGCCGTTGGTTCCCGCCACCCGAATACCGTGGGTCGCCTGGTTGCGATGAATACGGTATTTGACCGGACCCCCGAGCAGGTCGCCGGGGCCCGGGCCCGCCTGTTGCTGGCTGAGACCGAAGGGCTGGGACCGGTCGCTGACCTTGCCGTGGACCGATGGTTTTGTCCGGAGTGGCAGGCCGCCCACCCGGCTCGAGTGGTCGCCGTTGACCAGCGGATCCGGACTAACGACGTTGGCGCTTATCTCAAGGCCTACCGGGTGTTCGTCGACGGTGACCCGGAAATGCCGGGCGCAGCAGCTGGGATCACGGCGTCGACTTTGGCGATAACCGGTGAGCTAGACCCCGGTTCTACACCGGCTATGAGCCGGGCCATAGCGTCAGCAGTCCCCGACGGGCGATCTCGGGTACTTTCCGGGCTCAGGCACCTNCCACCGATCGAGGCGCCCGAGGAATGTTCGGCTGCCTTGCTGGANTTCCTCGACGGNCCGACCAGCCNCTGACCACNTACGAGGGGATACGCAGTGAANGAGTACCAGCTCTACATCGATGGCAAGTTTTGCGAGGCGTCCGATGGCAACCGCTTCGAGTCCGTCAACCCGGCGACCGGGGAGGTGTGGGCCACGGCTCCTGCCGCCACGGAGGCCGACGTGGACCGGGCCGTCCGGGGGGCCCGNCGAGCCCTGATTGAGGGTGACTGGCCGGCTATGACCGCTACCCAGCGGGGCCATCTGTTGTACCGGTTGGCTGACCTGGTGGCCGACGCGGCCCATCACCTGGGCAGTGTGGAGACCACCGACAGCGGCAAGCTTGCCGCTGAGACACGCGCCCAGTCGGCCTACGTGTCGGACTACTACCGCTACTACGCCGGTCTGGCCGACAAGATCCAGGGGGACACACTGCCCATCGATAAGCCCGACCTGCACGTCTACACGACCCGGGAACCTCTTGGAGTGGTGGCGGCCATCGTCCCGTGGAATGCCGAGATGTTCCTGACGGCCACCAAGGTCGGTCCGGCGNTGGCTGCGGGCAACACGGTGGTCATCAAGGCCTCCGAGGTCGCTCCGGCGCCACTGCTGGAGTTCGCTCGGGTAATCGACGAAGTGGGCTTCCCCCCTGGTGTGGTGAACCTCATCACCGGCTTCGGCGAGCCGTGCGGACGGGCGTTGACCAGCCATCTCATGGTCGACAAGGTGGCGTTTACTGGCGGTGTGGACACGGCTCGTCACGTGGTGGCCA
Source organism: Acidimicrobiaceae bacterium (assembly GCA_002714485.1). Classification (GTDB taxonomy): domain Bacteria; phylum Actinomycetota; class Acidimicrobiia; order Acidimicrobiales; family MedAcidi-G1; genus UBA9410. The sequence continues at coordinate 7,879 of PAXM01000014.1, read as the reverse complement.
ACACCGTCCACAACCTGGCCCCGGTCACCCTGGAGCTAGGCGGCAAGTCCCCGATCCTGGTGTTCGATGACGCTGATTTCGAAAGCGCTGTGAATGGGGCGGTCGCCGGCAACTTCGGAGCTTCGGGCCAGAGTTGCGTGGCCGGTTCCCGGGTGTTCGTCCAGTCGGGCATCCACGACGAGTTCGTGGCCGAGGTNGTGCGTCGGGCTGAGCAGATCCGTATTGGTGATCCGCTGGCCACCGAGACACAGATGGGGCCACTGGCNACGCAGGCCCAGCGNGANCGGATCGAGTCGGTGGTCGCTGACTCGATCGCCCAGGGGGCGACGCTGCACACAGGCGGTGGGCGTCCCGACGACCTGGATTCGGGTTGGTACTACCGACCCACCGTGCTGGGTTGCCCGGATCAGGATGTACGCAGTACCCAGGTGGAGTTGTTCGGTCCGGTCATGTCGGTCCTTAAGTTCAACACCGAGGACGAAGCTGTCGTAATGGCTAATGACACCAATTTCGGTCTCGGTGCGGGCATCTTCACCCGTGACGTTTCTCGGGTGCATCGGACGGCACGCGCTATCCGATCGGGAATCGTCTGGGTGAATACCTACCGAGCCATCTCGCCGATCGCCCCATTCGGGGGGTTTGGCGACAGCGGGTCAGGTCGGGAGTCGGGCGTAGACGCCATCAATGAGTTCACAACCACCAAGACGGTCTGGATCAATACGTCGACCGAACCGATGGCCAATCCGTTCACGATGCGCTGACGGTCCGCCCTGCTGGTCGGCCCTNGAAGGGTCGCCGGTACACTCCGGCCACTGTGGAGACCACCCTTGAAAGTCTGGACGGTGACAGCATCAAGCTGACGGTCGCCGTCGATGAGACAGAATTCGACAGCGCCATCGAAGCTGCCTTCAAGCGCATCGCCAGGGAGGTCCGGATCCCCGGTTTCCGACCGGGCAAGGCGCCTCGGAAACTCCTAGAGGCCCGTATCGGCGTGGTTGCCGGACGTCAGGAAGCCCTCCAGGAAGCGCTGCCCGAGTACTACGGGAAGGCTCTAGTTGAGCACGAGGTCGACGCCATTGACCAGCCTGAGATCGAAATCACCGGTGGCGTGGAAGATGGCCCACTGACCTTTGAGGCCGTGGTGCCGATTCGACCNAGGGCGACAGTGGCCGGCCATGGTTCGNTGCGGCTNGAGATCCAGGCCATCGAGGCTTCCGAGGACGATGTCGCCGAGCAGTTAGACACCATCCGCCGCCAGTACGCCTCCCTNGTGGACGTNGATCGNGNCGCCACCGACGGCGACCANGTNACGATCGACATTGAAGGAACGGTGGANGGCGAGNCCGTNGAAGGTTTGACCACTTCGAACTATCTCTACGAAGTGGGAGTCGGTGCNGTGGTGCCCGAGATTGACGAAAACCTGCGGGGCGCGTCGACCGGCGACACCCTCGAGTTNGATGCCGAGCATCCCGATGAGGATGAGGATNCCACGCTGTCGTTTCGGATCGAGGTCAGGTCGGTCCAGGAGCGGGTACTTCCCGATGCCGACGATGCGTTTGCCGCCGACGCCTCGGAGTTCGCCACCATCGACGAGCTGACTGCTGACGTCCGTGAGCGAATCACGGCGATGCGTCGCGGTCAGGCCGGGATGATGGTCCGGGACCGGGCCGCCCAGGCNGTGGCCGACCTGGTGGATCTTGATATCCCAGCGNCACTNGTGGAGAGCGAGATCGACGGGCGTATCAACGACATGGCCATGAGGATGCAGTCGCAGGGNATTGACTTNGNGGCCTANATGGAGGCCATGGGCCAGGACNTGTCNACNATGNGGGACGAGTTTCGTGAGGGTGCCGAGGTCGCCGNCAGGGTCGANCTNGGCTTGAGGGCGGTAGCCGACGCCGAGGGTCTGACNGGAGATGNCGATGCCCTCGAGGAGTACCTNAAGAAANTGTCCGATCAGTCCGGCAAGGACCTCGAAGAGATCCGTGACGCANTGTCCANTTCGGGACGGATGNTGGAGGTGAAGGCTGATATCTCCAAGCAGGCGGCCCTGGAATGGGTCTTNGAGCGGGCCGAGATCGTTGACCAGAATGGGGAAGCNGTGGACCGGATGCTCCTGGAGCCAGTTGANCCCGTTGATGCCCNANCAGATGGNTCNGAGTCGGCCATCCCCNNTGACGTTGAGNCGGTGGGGGAGACTGGTAGTTCGTTTCCGGAGGGGGACGAGAAAGAGTGAACGGAATGACTGGAGCCAACCAGACCATTGACGCGACCTTGGTCGCCCCCGGCGTGGGCGGCCTAGCGGCGATGCGGGTGCACAATTATCTGGTACCCACCGTGGTCGAACAGACCAACCGGGGCGAGCGGGCATTCGACCTGTACTCCCGCCTGCTCAAGGAGAACATCGTCTTCATCGGAACGCCGATCGACGACACGATCGCCAACCTGATCTGTGCCCAGTTGCTGCACCTCGAGTCGGAAAACCCCGATCGGGACATCAGCCTGTACATCAACTCTCCGGGCGGCGACATCAACGCCCTGTTCGCCATCTACGACACGATGCAGTACATCAAGCCTGACATCACCACGATCTGCTTCGGACAGGCTGCCTCGGCTGCCGCCGTGCTGTTGGCTGCCGGTACGCCTGGTAAGCGCCTGGCGTTGCCGCACTCGAGGGTCCTGATTCACCAGCCGTATGCCGGTGCTCAAGGGCAGGTGTCTGACATCGAGTTGGCGTCACGGGAGATCCAGCGTTTGAAGATCCAATTGGAGCAGATCCTGGCCCGCCACACCGGACAGGATGCCGAGAGGATCCATGCCGACACCGATCGCGACTTCGTCATGACGGCAGAGGAGGCCGTGGAGTACGGCATCATCGATGAGGTCATCGACCAGCGGGATCTAGTCGACAACAGCGGCCCGATCGCCGCTGTCGAGTAGGCCCGTCGGCGCGGGCAGCGGGTCTAGGAGGGGATCGGGGGGTCATGGCGAAGTTTCCTGAAGGTGAACTCCTGAAGTGTTCGTTTTGCGGCAAGACACAGAAACAGGTCAAAAAGCTGATTGCTGGACCCGGTGTCTACATCTGTGACGAGTGCATCGACCTCTGCAACGAGATCATTGAGGAGGAGCTCTCCGAGCCCACCGAGACTCAGACCGGGGAGCTGCCTCGCCCGCGAGAGATCTTCTCGTTCCTTGACGACTACATCGTGGGCCAGGAGCGGGCAAAGAAGATCCTCTCGGTGGCCGTCTACAACCACTACAAGCGGGTGCGTGCTGCTGCGACTTCCGCTGGAGCCGGCGAGTCCGTGGAATTGGCAAAGTCCAACATCCTTTTGATCGGCCCTACTGGAAGTGGTAAGACGCTGATGGCCCAGACCCTGGCTCGGATGCTCAACGTGCCGTTCGCCATCGCGGACGCCACAGCGTTGACTGAGGCTGGGTACGTCGGTGAAGACGTTGAAAACATCTTGCTGAAGCTCATTCAGGCGGCTGACTACGACATCAAGAAGGCCGAGACCGGAATCATCTACATCGACGAGATCGACAAGGTGGCCCGCAAGAGCGAAAATCCGTCGATTACCCGGGACGTCTCGGGTGAGGGCGTCCAGCAGGCGCTACTGAAGATCCTCGAGGGGACCTCGGCGGCCGTACCTCCCCAGGGGGGACGCAAGCATCCTCATCAGGAGTTCCTGCAGATCGACACCACCAACATCCTGTTCATCTGNGGTGGAGCATTTGCNGGCCTCGAGCAGGTGATCGAGNCNCGTCAGGGTGGTGTNGGGGTGGGNTTCGGCGCCGANGTCCGNNCGGCGTCGGAGAAAGATGTGGGTGCGCTGTTNTCNGACGTCCGGCCAGAGGACCTNATCAAGTTTGGTCTGATCCCCGAGTTCATCGGCCGCCTGCCGGTGGTGGGGACGGTCTCCCAGCTGGAAGTTGAGGCGTTGGTCAAGATCCTCGTCGAACCAAAGAACGCGCTCATCAAGCAGTACCAACGCCTGTTCGAGTTTGAGAACGTCGAGTTAGACGTNGATGACGACGCGCTGGTGGCGATCGCCGAGCATGCGTTGGAACGGGGAACGGGTGCTCGGGGCCTTCGGGCAATCCTCGAGGACGTCCTTCTCGATGTGATGTACGAGTTGCCCGGTGACGACGAGGCAGGCCGGGTGCTGGTCGACCTCNAGACGGTGCAGGGGCATGCGGCACCGACGGTGCTGCCCCGGAGTGCCGAGCGGCCTGACCGCGCAGCGTCCTGACAGGACCCGACCCAGCAGTCGGGCCGTCGATCGAATGAACGAGTCCACCGTTCTTGACCTGCGTAGTGCGCTGCGCTTTTTGGACGGTCACGTCAATCTGGAGGCCGCCGCCGGGCGCATCCACGGCCTGAGNCTCGAAGNCATGCGCNNNCTGGTCGGGGTGATGGGTGAGCCGCAGNTCGANGTCCGAACGGTTCACATCACNGGCACNAACGGNAAGGGCTCNGTGTCGGCGATGATCTCGGGGCTGCTGGTGTCNGCCGGGTTNCGGGTTGGGGGGTACTCGAGCCCGCACGTCGACACGGTCCGCGANCGCTTCACCATGGACGGAGNGTTGATNACCGAAGAGGCTTTNNTCGNTCTGGTNGCCGACCTCGAACGCTACGANGGNGTAGCCCCNGAGCAGCCCTCGTACTTCGAACTNTTGACNGCGGNGGCCCTCTTGTGGTTCAGCAACGAGGCGGTGGACGCTGCGGTGGTTGAGGTCGGATTGCTCGGGCGCTACGACGCCACGAACGTGATCGACTCNGATGTTTCTGTAGTGACCAACATCGGNNGGGACCACACGGACGGAACCGGGGACTGGCGTCGGGANGTAGCGTCCGAAAAGGCCGGCATCATCCGGGCCGGACGNCCNCTGGTGCTCGGTGAGACGTCGATCGGGCTNCGGGAGGTCTTTGNTGCCGAGGCCCCGGACCCGTTANTGGAGCNGGGTGTGGACTTTGGCGTCCGGTCNACAGAACAGGCCGTGGGCGGCCAGATGATNGAACTGTGGACGCCGGCCGGGGAGTACGCCGAGGTGTTCCTTGGGATGTACGGCGATCACCAGGCCGACAATGCTGTTGTGGCCCTCACTGCGGCCGAGGTCTTTCTGGGCCTGCCGCTAGGAGATGANGTGATAGCTGAGGGTCTTGCCGCCGTTGAGATCCCGGGCCGACTCGAGGTGGTGAGCGCTGAGCCGATAGTGGTGCTCGATGGAGCCCATAACCCAGAGGCTGTTCGGGCGCTGGCTGCCTCGGTGCCAGAGGTCTTCCCGTCGGTTCGTCGGATCGTGGTCATGGGGTGTCTGGGTCCACGGGAGCCCGCCGAGNTATTTGACGAAATATCGGCAATGGCTCCCGACCTGATCGTGGCGTGCACAGCGCCCTCGCCGAGGGCCGTACCAGCAGCAGACCTCGCCGCCTTAGCACGGAGTCGCCGGATGGACGTCGAGGTAGTGCCCGACCCGGTGGACGCCGTGCGCTTGGCCGTATCGGTAGCTGACGAGACTGACCTAGTTCTCGTGACCGGTTCGTTCTACGTCCTATCGGCTGCTCGGGAGGCGCTCGACAGCCTCGACGGGCCGTAGTCTCAGAGCCATGAACCGAACCCTCGTCATCTGTAAACCCGACGCCGTCGAACGCGGCCTGGTAGGGGAGATCATCGGCCGATTCGAGCGAAGGGGATTGGTNNTCGCCGCCGCCGAGCTCCGCCTGCTGGACGTTGACACNCTGGCAAGGCACTACGAGGAACACGTTGGAAAGGGTTTCTACGACGACCTAGTGGCCTTTATGTCCAGATCTCCGGCCATGGTCCTTGTGGTCGAGGGGCTGGAGGGCACGTTCGCAGCGGTCCGGGCAATGATGGGTGCCACCAACCCACTGGAGGCGGCACCGGGCACCATCCGGGGCGACTACGGCCTCGTGATGACGGAGAACCTGGTCCACGGTGCGGACTCAGACGAGTCTGCTGAACGCGAGATCGGGATCTTCTTTCCTGGGCTCTGATTGATCACTGGCCAATGGATCGAAAACGAACTTGGCCAGATGCATGCGTTCAGTGGTTGAATGTGCGCAGAGAGTGGCAATTTGCTGAAGGATGCGTTACGTTTCTCAGAGGTCCGACGCGCGTCGTTCAGGACCTGTCCCGTCCAGCGGCACGCCCTTGGACGGGTCGACCGATCCAACGAACCACGGAGCCACCCGGGTGATGGCCGATTCCGCAGACCGCCCAGGCCGGCCCATTCGTAGGCCTGTACTCGGGTCCCGAGATATCGCAGTTGACCTTGGTACGGCAAACACTCTGGTCGCTGTCAGAGGGGAGGGCATCGTCCTCTTAGAGCCCTCGGTGGTAGCGGTCAATGCCCTCGATGGGACCTTGCTGGCTGTCGGCGACGAGGCCAAGCGGATGATCGGCCGGACCCCGGACCACATCCGAGCTGTCCGGCCCCTCAAGGATGGCGTCATCGCCGATTTCGAGGTCTGCGAGAAGATGCTCCGGTACTTCATCCAGCAGGTCCACAGTCGGAAGTGGGCCAAGCCGCGTATGGTCATCTGCGTTCCGTCTGGGGTCACCGGCGTGGAGCGTCGGGCCGTCCAGGAGGCTGCCGAGTATGCGGGTGCCCGACCGCCGGCCTACATCATCGAAGAGCCCATGGCGGCCGCTATCGGTGTGGGCCTGCCTGTCGCAGAACCGACTGGTTCGATGATCGTCGATATCGGTGGAGGAACCACTGAAGTAGCGGTGATCTCCCTTGGCGGCGTGGTGGCAGCCCAGTCCACCCGGGTTGGTGGAGACGAGATGGACGATGCCGTCAAGCAGTTTCTGAAGAAGGACAAGGGCGTAGACGTCGGCGACCGGACTGCCGAGAACATCAAGATTCGCCTCGGATCGGCTCACCCGCTGACGCAGGAAATCCGGGCCGAGGCTAGTGGCCGCGGGTTGCGGTCCGGCTTGCCCGAGTCGGCGGTCTTCACCACCCGAGAGATACGCGAGGCCCTCGAGGAGCCGGTATCGGCCATCATCGACACCGTGAAGGTCACCTTGGACCGAACCCCGCCGGAACTAGCAGCTGACATCATGGATCGGGGTATCACTCTGGCAGGCGGTGGAGCCCTTCTCATCGGTCTGGCAGACCGGATCCGCGCGGAAACGGGTATGCCGGTCTGGATGGCACCTGACCCGCTGCGTGCGGTGGCCATGGGAGCCACAACGGTGCTCGATGAGTTCTCCAGGTTCGGAGACATGATCTTCGGCGACGACGCCGAGTAGCGGACTGTGGCGGCCACTCGCCCCACCGGTGGACTCCGGCCCACCCTGATGATCCTGATTATGGGGGCCCTCACGCTGCTGACCCTGCAATATCGTGGGGCCGAGCCTCTCAGTGCCTTCCAGCGTGGCGTACGTGATGTCATTGAACCGTTGCGGACGGTCACCGACCGTGTGATCTCCCCAGTACGGTCGGTCTGGAACGGCTTGCTGGACTACGACGACCTCCGGGCCGAGAACGAACGACTGGCTGACGAGTTGGCGCGAATGCGTGGCCGCAGATTGACTGCCGAAGCTGACGGGGAACTGCTTGAACGCCTCCTTGGCGAGGTTGAAATCGACTTTGCCGAGCTAGATACCGTGGTGGTTCGGATTTTGGGAACTCCACCCGGGAACTTCTCCACCCACACGATTGAGGTTGACAAGGGTAGCGACGACGGTCTGGCCGAAGGGATGCCGGTGGTCACCGGTGCAGGTCTGGTTGGGCGTTTGGATTCAGTTGATCGTGCTCGCTCGGTGGTCCGGCTTACGGTCCATCCGGACTTCCGGGTCGGGGTTCGACTCGTTGCATCCCAAGACGAGGGACTCGCTCGGGGAGG
>PAXM01000013.1 GCA_002714485.1 Acidimicrobiaceae bacterium | reverse complement strand
CCGTCAAGCCCCCTGACCAGTGAGGCCGAGGGCCTCCCTCAGGAAGGCCAACTGGAGCAGAAGTAGGTTCTCGGCCACTTTGACCTGGGGCGTCATGTGGGTCACCCCGGACATAGGCAGCACCTGATGGGGCCGACCGGCCTCCANCATGACCCGCGAGAGGGCCAGGGTGTGGCCGACCACCACGTTGTCGTCGGCCAAGCCATGTACTAGCAGGAGCGGCCGATCAGGGTGCCCGGTCAGCCACCGATCAGGGTCGCACAGCCCGCTCCGGAGGTAGTTTTCCGGCTCTGAGGCAGGGTGTCCCAGNTAGCGCTCCGTGTAGTAGGTGTCGTAAAGCATCCAATCGGTCACCGGGGCGCCGGCNACCGCGGCGTGGAACATNTCGGGCCGGCGTAGCACGGCCAGAGCGGAAAGAAAGCCACCNAAAGACCAGCCTCGNATCGCCACCCGGGACAGNTCNAGGCGCTCGTCGGTAGCCGCNAGGGCGGTCAGGGCNTCCACCTGGTCGTCCAGCACNGGACCGGCCAGGTCGCCTCGGANCGCCCNGTCCCATNCCGGGCCACGGCCCGGCGTCCCTCGACCGTCGGNNACCACAACGGCGAANCCCCGNTCAGCGAACCACTGCGAGGTGAGGAACTGACCACGGTTCCGCTGGACCCGCTGGCTCTGAGGTCCGCCGTAGGGGTCCAGCAGCACCGGGAGCGGTGACCCGTCGTGGTCGGTGGGTAACACCACGGCCGAGCGGAGTTGGCGCTCGCCCACTACGTGGAAGATCGGCCGAGGCCTTACCCATGGGTCCTCGGTGTAGTCGGCTATCACCTGGCCCCCCGGAAGGACGGTGGTTGACGAACCGTTGAGGTCGGCTACCGACACCACGGTGACGCCACCACCGACCGCCGCTGAGCGCACCCCTCCTCCACCCGACACCAGTTCCCAAAAACCTGCCTTCTTCGAGCCCACTCCATCGATGGAGATCCGCAAAACGTCGATGTCCACCGGATCGGTCCACGCCTGCACCACCGCTGAGTAACCGTCACCATTGGGCTCCACCCCCAGAATCGATCGCACCTGCAGGCCGTCCGGAGAGAGCGGCACTCCATCGCAGAGCAGGCGGTACGTGCCGTCCCGGGGCTCTACCGTGAGAAGGCTCCCGCCAATCTGCCGGGGCGAGCCACCGACTAGATCCACCCAATGCTCATCGGTCATCCGGTGGCGTTCGACAACCCCTCCCGTAGAAGGGTCCACCTCCAGGATGGCCAACGTGCGATGGTCCCGCGTCTGGACCACCAGCATCGGCCAGCCGTCGGCCGGCCATTGCACATCGGCAAGGTATTCGTACGTGCCGCAGCCGGACCAGTCCACTGCGACGGGCAGCGCGTCCGGATCATCGACCCACGGGTCAATTAGCGACAGACCCACGGTGGCATTGGTCGTCCCCACCACCGGGTAGCGAGTCGAGCGGGGCGGCTCCCCGGGATTAACCGGCGAGGAGATCCACCACTCGGCGACCGGCGCGGTGTCCACCCGGCACACCAGCATCCGCCGGCCGTCCGGTGCCCACCAATGCCCACGGTTGCGGCCCATCTCCTCCGCGGCCAGGAAGTCCGCAGACCCCCATGAGACCGTAGGCACGGTCCCGCCGATGACTCGTCGATCTCCTCCCGCTCCGGTCAGTCGAAGGCTCGAACCGGACACGTAGGCCACCTCGGTCCCATCGGGACTCAGACGCGGGTCGAAGGCATCGCCGCTGGACGGGACCTCAACGACCCGGTCCGAGCCGTCGGATCCCGCCAACTCCACGAGGTAGACCCGGCCGTCCAGCGCGAAGCACACCCTGGACAGGTCGGACAAGGCGTCGTAGGCGACAATCCCCGCGCCGGACTCCCGGACCCGTTCCCGTCGAGCCAACTCGGCGGCCGGAACGACCTGCTGTGACCCATCGGAGTCGACACCGACAAGCAGTGCCTCCGGATCGGCGACCCGTCGCTCAAGACCAGTCTCAGTATCGAAACACCACAACGCATTGACCGGATCATCTCCAGATGCCGACCGGAGGAACAGCACCCGAGATCCGTCGTCAGCCACCCGGACGTCCCGCGGTGCACCACAGGTGAACCGTCGGGTCCGGGCGTACTGGCGGGGAAAGCTCTCAGAGGGTTCGACCACGTAGAAACACTAGGGGTGACACCACACGCGCCTTGGCGTCCGCCGATGTCCACTGGGACGATCTCCACCATGGAACTCGGCCTCAGCCTCGGATACTGGGGGGCGCAGCCCCCAACTGACCTCGTCGACCTGGTGCAAGCCGCCGAAGAACTCGGCTACGACGCCGTCTGGTCAGCCGAGTCGTGGGGCAGCGACGCCTTTTCCCCACTGGTCTGGCTAGCCGCGCACACTGAAAGGATCCGCTTGGGCACTGGCATCGTCCAGATGTCGGCCCGAACCCCCACTGCCACGGCCATGCACGCCGTCACCCTCGACCACCTATCGGGAGGCCGACTGATTCTGGGCCTCGGGGTGTCTGGCCCACAGGTGGTCGAGGGCTGGTACGGCCAACCGTCCCACCGACCCCTGGCCCGCACCAGAGAGTACGTCGAGATTCTGCGACGGGCCTTNCGGCGCGACGAGCACCTGGCCTTCGACGGTGAGTTCCACCAGCACCCCTACACCGGAGAGGGCTCAACCGGACTAGGCAAGCCCCTGAAGGTCATGGTGCACCCCCTGCGGTCCAACATCCCGATCTTCATCGGCGCCGAAGGCCCGAAGAACGTGACCCAGACTGCTGCCATTGCCGATGGTTGGCTACCGCTGTACTACTCGCCCTACCGAACCGAGGTGTACGCCGACCAGCTGGCCGGTGCCCCACCGGACTTCGAAGTGGCGCTCAACGTCGCCGTCACGATCACCACCGACGACCGACCAGAGACCATCGCCGAGGCCCTGGCCCCAGTTAAGGGCATGCTCGGCTTCTACGTGGGGGGCATGGGGGCTAAAGGTCAGAACTTCCACACAAAGCTGATGGCCCGCATGGGTTTCGCAGTGGAGGCCGACAGTATCCAGGACCTGTTTCTAGAAGGACGACGCGACGAGGCCATCGCCGCCGTGCCCGACCAGTTTGCCGACGAAATCTCACTGGTGGGCACCCCGGCCCGCATTCGGGACCGCCTGGCCGCCTTTGCCGACAGCCCGGTGACCATGCTCAACGTGGCTCCCCGGTCACCAGACCATCTGGCCCGAGTGGCCGAGATCATCCTCGGCTGAAATTCTGCCCCAGGCCGTCACCTGGGTGTAGGTTCCGCGCCGTGTCGACGGGCCGAGGGGTCACCATCCGTGCGGCGGTGAGCCGAGGCGTCGGCCTACCACCAAGCATCGAAACGCTTACCCTCGACGCTCCGGGACCCGACGAGGTCCGCATCCGAGTTGAGGCGTGCGCTGTCTGCCACTCCGACCTGAGTTACCTCGACGGCACCTGGGCGACGGAGTTCCCCCTAGTCCTCGGCCATGAGGCCGCCGGTTACGTGGTCGAACTGGGGAATCCTGTAGCCGATTCCGAGGGAACCACCGAGCCGGGACTCGACGTGGGCGACCCGGTGGTAGTGACCCTGGTCCGGACCTGCGGNGAGTGTCGGGCCTGCCAACGCGGCCACGACGTGGCCTGTACCGGGGANTTCNCCATCGCATCCAAGAGCCCGCTCGTCGCCGCCGATGGCGACCGCATCCCCCAGGGCCTCAATGTCGGGGCCTTTGCCGAACAGGTAGTGGTTCACCGCTCGCAGGTGGTCCGCCTACCCGACGACATCGACCCCTTGGCCGCCTGCCTGCTGGGTTGCGGCGTCCTGACCGGGGCTGGCGCGGTAACCAACAGCNGNTCCNCGGTGNCCGCCGGCGAGTCAGTCGTGGTAGTCGGCTGCGGCGGCGTCGGAATCGGTGCCGTGCAGGCGGCTCGGATCGCCGGTGCCGACCCGATCGTGGCCGTCGACCCGACACCCGACAAACGCGAGTCGGCACGAGGATTCGGCGCCACCCACGTCGTGGACCCCGTCCACGACGACCTCTCCGCGACCATCACAGCGGCAACCGGCGGACCGCTGGCCGACCACCTCCTGATCACCACCGGCTCACCGGCGGCTCTGGATGGCGCCATCGAACTGTTGGCCCCCATGGGCCAGCTGGTCATCGTCGGCATGGCTGCCGACGACGTGACCATCGAGGTAGCTCCCAGCTGGCTGGCCGCCGCCAACAAGTCGATCCTGGGCTCCAAGATGGGCACCATCCGCGTCGNCGAAGACGTACCTGCGCTTATCGAGCACCATCGTGCAGGGCGTCTCGACCTCGAGGGCATGGTGTCGAGCACCCACGCCCTCGAAGACATAGCCGAGGCCTTCGAGGAAGTGTGGCGGGGCGACGTTCTGCGCACCGTGGTGCTCCCCAACGTGACGACCTCCCACGAACAGGAGACTCCGGTCCCATGCTGATCAGCGACGTGACCACCTTTGTGGTCGGCAACCCACCGCCCCGACACGGCGGCCGGTACTTCATCTTCGTGAAGTTGACCACCGACGACGGGATCGACGGCATCGGCGAGGCCTATGTGGCCACCGTCGGTCCCCACGTGGTAGCCGACATGATTGTCGACGTGGCCGAACGCCACCTAGTGGACCGCCGCCCATTCGACATCGAGTTGTTCTGGCGACGCTCCTACGGCGGCGGCTACTCGCTGCGGCCCGACCCCACCCTGTGCGGCGTCATCAGCGCCCTGGAGATGGCGTGCTGGGACATCATTGGCAAGGCCACCGGGAGCCCTGTGTACGACCTACTGGGAGGCCGGGTCCACGAGGGCCTGCGCTCCTATACCTACCTGTACCCAGAGAATGGCGACGCCTACGGCCCAGTCGCCGGGGAACCCGATCAACCGGACCTCTACACCGATCCAAGCCTGGCCGCCGAGATGGCACTCCGAGCCGTCGAAATGGGTTTTACAGCCGTCAAGTTCGACCCGGCCGGCCCCTACACGGTGTTTGACGGTCGCCAGCCGTCCCTTGAACGTCTTGACCTGTCGGAGCGCTATACCCGGGCCATCCGGGAAGCCGTCGGCGACCGGGCCGATCTTCTGTTCGGCACCCACGGCCAGTTCACCCCTTCGGGAGCCCTGCGCCTAGCCCGCCGGCTGGAGGCCTACGACCCGCTGTGGTTCGAGGAACCCGTCCCACCCGACGACCTCGAGGGTATGGCCCGGGTGGCCGCCGGGACCACCATCCCAGTGGCCACCGGCGAGCGCCTAACCACGGTGTCGGAGTTCGCCGCCGTCCTGCGAGCCGGAGCAGCGTCCATCCTGCAACCAGACCTGGGACGCAGCGGCGGGATCCTGCAGGGCAAGAAGATCGCCGCCTTGGGCGAGGTCCATCAGGCCGTTCTGGCCCCTCACTGCTATTGCGGCCCGGTGGTCGCTGCAGCCAACATCGCTCTGGCGGCCTGCAGCCCCAACTTCCTGATTCTGGAGTCGATCGACCGATGGGACGGCTTCCACGCCGACCTACTGGAGACTCCCATCCGGTGGGAGGACGGCATGGTCATCCCCTCGACCGAGCCGGGCCTCGGCGTCGTGCTTAACGAGGAGGTCGCNCTAGCCCACCCCTATGACGGTGACGAGTTGCACCTGGAAGCCGGAGGCGACCCCATGCCTGTTGCCGAAGGGCTGACCCCTGGGGGGCTGGACGCCGGATGACTGAGGCTCGCCGGGGTCGGCGCAGCAATCGACCCAAGGTTCGGGACATCGTTGGAGAACAGCCGCCGTGGGAGCAGCCCCGGATGCGGTTCGACCCTCTCAGGGGCGTGTCTGACGACGANCTGGAAGCNATCCACCTGGCCTCGTTGCGNGTNCTGTCCGANACNGGCGTCGACTTCNTGGACGACACCTCCCGGCGACAGTTNGCTGACGNCGGCTGNGCCGTGGNCGGCGATCGGGTCCGCTTCGACCCCGANTTNGTTCAACAACTGGTGGCCACCGCACCAGCCGAGTTCACCCTGCACGCTCCGAACCCTGAACGCGACCTCCACATCGGCGGCGACGTGATCACCTACACCAGCGTGGCCAGCCCCCCGTTCGTGACCGGCCTGGGACGGGACCGTCGGGACGGCAACCGCGGCGACTACCGGGACCTGCTCAAACTGGGCCAAGTGCTCAACGCCGTCCATACGGTGGCTGGCTACCCCGTCGAGCCCATGGACCTCCACCCGTCGGTTCGCCACCTGCACGCCACCCACGACATGCTGACCCTGTCGGACAAGGTGCCGTTCGTCTACAGCTTGAGCCGCCAGCGCAATCTCGATGCCATCGAGATGACTCGTATTGCCCGGGGCGTGGACGACACCACACTGCAAGGCCAGCCATCTCTCTACTCGGTCATCAACGCCAGCACCCCGCTGCGCTACGACACGGTGATGCTCCACGGGATCCAGGAGATGTCGGCACGCAACCAGTGCATCGTCATCACCCCGTTCACGCTGGCCGGGGCCATGGCCCCGGTAACGGTGGCCGGCGCCCTGGTTCTCCAGAACGCCGAAGCCCTGGCTGGTATCGCCTACACCCAGGTGGTCCGCCCCGGTGCTCCCGTCATCTACGGCGGCTTCACCTCCAACGTGGACATGCGATCGGGGTCACCGGCCTTCGGGACCCCTGAGTACNGGCNGGCCNGCCNNGNGGGCGGTCNGCNGNCCCGCCGCTACAACGTGCCTTACCGGTCATCCAACGTGAACGCTTCCAACAGCGTGGACAGCCAGTCGGCCACCGAAAGCACCATCGCCGTGTGGGGCGCCGTCATGGGCGGGGTGAACCTCCTACTCCACGGTGCCGGCTGGTTGGAGGGTGGCCTGTTGACTTCGTTCGAGAAGATGGTCATCGACGCCGACCTGCTGAACATGGTCACGGCCATGCTCCANCCGGTGACNATCGACGACGCNGCCCTGGCCGTGGAGGCCATCGCCGAGGTGGGGCCGGCCGGNCACTTNTTCGGGACCCAGCACACCCANGACCGCTATGAAACCGAGCACTTCCANCCCATGGTCTCGTCGTGGTCCAACTTCGAGATNTGGGACGAGGCCGGTCGNGTGGAGTCTCACCAGCGGGCCGAGACTCTGGCCCGCACGCTGATCGATGCCCACGTCGAGCCCCTGATGGCCGATGACCAGCGCATGGCCCTNGACGACTTCGTGGCTCGCCGGGTCNCTGAGGGCGGCGTNGAGACCGACTACTGACCCCGTTTCCAGGAGCACCNACATGGCAGATCTTCCCGAAAGTGCACAGGTCGTAGTCATCGGTGGTGGCGTGGTGGGNGCCAGCGTGCTCTACCACCTCACCAAGGCTGGCTGGGACGACGTCGTACTACTGGAGCGCCGGGAACTGACCGCCGGGTCGACGTGGCACGCGGCAGGCGGTATGCACACCATCAACGGCGACCCCAACGTGGCCGCACTGCAGCGCTACACGGTCCAACTCTACGAGGACCTTGAGAGCGAGTCGGGCGTGTCGTGTGGCCTACACCTGACCGGCGAGGTGATGCTGGCCGACAACGAGGANCGCATGGACTGGTTGCGCATGGCTCACGCCCGCGGCCGNTATCTGGGCATGCAGACCGAACTGATCTCCGTCGCCGAAGCGGCCGAGAAGATCCCCTTCTTNGTCGAGGANCACTTCGTAGGCGCCCTNTGGGACCCNGTGGGTGGCCACGTTGACCCGTCGGGGGTGACCAACGCCTACGCCACGGCGGCCCGCATGGCCGGTGCGCAGGTGCACCGCAACACCTGGGCCCATGATGTGGTCCAGCGACCCGACGGCCTGTGGGACGTAATCACCGAGAGGGGCACCGTCACCTGNGAACACTTCGTGAACTGTGGCGGCCTGTGGGCCCGCGAGGTGGGCCGGATGTGCGGCATCGAGCTGCCGATCCTGGCCATGGAGCACATGTACCTGCTGACCGAGGAACTCCCCGAGATCCAGCCTTGGCTGGACGCCACTGGAGGNTACGGCATCGGCGCTATNGACTTCGGNGGCGAGATCTACACCCGGGCTGAGGCCGGAGGCTTGCTGCTGGGTACCTACGAGCGGGCCTGCAGNCCGTGGTCGGTGCGAGAAACGCCCTGGGACTTCGGCGCCCAACTCCTGACTCCCGATCTGGAACGGATTGCTCCGTCGTTGGCTGTGGGGTTCGAACACTTCCCCATCTACGCCGATGCGGGGATCCGTCAGGTCATCAACGGCCCGTTCACCTTTGCGTCCGACGGTAACCCGCTGATCGGTCCAATCCGGGGCCAGCCGGGCCACTGGGTCGCCTGCGGCGTGATGGCCGGTCTCAGCCAGGGTGGCGGTGTAGGCCTGGCCATGGCCAACTGGATGACCTCCGGCGACCCCGGCTTTGACGTCTGGGGCATGGACGTAGCCCGTTACGGCGACTGGACCACGCCGTCTTACACCCGGGCCAAGGTCATGGAGAACTACAGCCGCCGCTTCTCCATCTCGTTCCCCAACGAAGAACTACCGGCCGGCCGGCCGCTGCACACCTCGTCGATCCACGACCGCCTCACCGAAGCCAACGCCGTGTGGGGCTCGTCCTACGGCCTCGAGCANGCCCTGTGGTACCAGCGACCGGGNGCCGACCCGGTNGAGGANGTCACCTTTCACCGATCCAACGCCTTCGANGTGGTGGCNGAGGAGGTCCACGGGGTGCGNACCGGNGTTGGNCTCATCGAGACCACCGGNTTCGCCAAGCACGAATTCANCGGTCCGGGCGCCCGGGCCCTGCTTAACCGGGTGCTGGCCAACCGGATTCCAGCACCTGGCCGAATGGCCCTGGCACCCATGCTGAACGAACACGGGTATCTCATCGGTGACTTCACGGTGGCCACGTTGGCTGACCCGTCCGACGGCACCGATACCTTCCTCGTGTTCGGCTCGGGCGCGGCTGAGGGCTACCACGAACGCTGGTTCCGAGCCCAGGTCGCATCGCACCTGAAGACCGACGGTGCACCGGTGTCCTACCGGCCACTCGGCCACGAACTGGCCGGGCTGTCTCTGGCCGGTCCAGGGGCTCGCGACGTGCTGGGCGCGGTGGTCGACTCCTCGGCGGCGGGCGTGGACGTATCAGGCGACGCCTTCGCCTTCCGAGACATCCGTCGCATGGACCTCGACATGGTGCCGGCGATCGTGGGACGTATCACCTTCACCGGCGACCTGGGCTACGAATGTTGGGTGCCCGCCTCGCTACAACAGCGGCTATTCGACCTGCTGATGGAGGCAGGCGAATCACACGGCATCCACCTGTTCGGCCTCCGGGCGCTCGACTCCATGCGCTTCGACAAGGGCTTCGGGGCGTGGACCAGCGAGTTCCGACCCATCTACACCCCGGGCGAGGCGGGTCTGGACCCGTTCGTGGCCTTTCTGGATGCCGACGGTGCCGACCGGGACTTCGTCGGCCGCGATGCTGTAGCGGCCGCTCGCACCACCGGCCCCGAACGACACCTGTGCCTGTTCACCCTCGACGACGGCGGCATTCCCGCTGGGCAGGATTCCGGTACTGACGTGCTGGGGGACGAGCCGATCTGGCACGGTGGCGAGGTGGTGGGATGGGCCACCTCAGGTGGGTACGCGCACTGGTCAAAGGCCTCTTGCGCCATGGGCTACGTGCCCGCTGGTGTGGCCGACCCGACCACACCAGCCGACGACTTCGAGATCGAGGTTCTGGGGGTACGTCGTCCGGCCACTCGTCGAGACGAGCCGCTGTTCGACCCCTCAGGGTCAAGGATGAGAGAGTAAGTCCCTGGTGGACGGAAACTCTTCGGTACGGGAAGACCTGAACGACCCGATGGTGCGCCGGGCGGCCACCGTTGGCCACCGCATGGCTATGGGTCCCGGCGAGCCGGCGCTTTCGGAGTGGGCGGCTGCCGGCCTGGAACTGCCCGACGAGCCGGCCATGATGCGATACCGCCTAGACCGGACTGTCGACCAGATAGCCGAAGCCGACGTGGATGGGGTTCTCCTGTTTGACCCGATGAACGTCATGTACGTGACGTACGCGCCCAACATGCAGGTCTGGCTGCTACACAACCAGGCCCGCTACGCCTTCGTGGGAGCCAACGGAACGCTGATCCTGTTCGACTACCCGAACTGCGAGTTCCTGTCGGCCCACAACCCGTTCGTATCCGAGGTCCGGCCAGCTCGAAACTTCACCTGGTTCCTCTCCGGCGATCGGATCGACGAGGGCGCCAAGGGCTTTGCACAGGAAGTGGCCGACCTGGCGCACACCCACGGCGCCGGTACCCGCCGAATCGCAGTGGACTACTCGACCACGCTGGGCATCACGTCGCTCCAAGACCAGGGCCTAGCTCTGGTCGAGGGGACCCGGATCATGGAGGAGGCCCGCAAGATCAAGGGAGCCGACGAGATCCGGGCCATGCGCTGTTCTGCCGAGGGCACCTTCGAAGCCTGCCGGAGGATGTTCGAGGCCATGCGTCCAGGCATGACCGAGAACCAGCTGTGGGGTGTTCTATGGGCCGAGATGCTGACCCGCCACGGGGAGTGGATGGAGTGCCGCCTACTGTCCGCTGGGGAGCGCACCAACCCGTGGTTCCAGGAATGCAGCGCCTCGGTGATCAACAATGGCGACGTCGTGGCCTTCGACACCGACCTGATCGGGGCCTATGGGATGATGACCGACATCTCCCGAACCTGGGTGGCCGGCGACGCCCCACCCACCCCAGAGGCCCGCCATGCCCACGACCTGGCCGTAGAGCAGATCCATCACAACTCCGCTCTCATCCGACCGGGCACCACCTTCCACGATCTGGTGCACGGTGCGTGGTTTCCTCCCGAAGAGGAGTACCGGCACTATTCGTGCCTGGCCCACGGGGTGGGTCAATGCGACGAGTACCCGTCCATCCCGTTCCCCGGCGCCTGGGAGGCTTCGGGCTACAACGGCCTGCTGGAACCAGGCATGGTGCTGACCGTGGAGGCCTACGTGGGGGCCCGTTCCGGCGGACAGGGGGTCAAGTTGGAGAACCAGCTGCTGGTCACAGAAGACGGTGCTGAGAGCCTCAGCCCATGGACCCTAGACCTCGAACGATTCGAGAAACTGTGAGCATCGCCGACGGCCAGAAAGAGCATGCCGAACTGACCGCCACCATTCGGCGGATCATGCCGTTCTGTGAGGTACTGGGCCTGACCGTGGTCGAGGCGAGCGCCGAGAAGGTGGTGGCCACCGTGGAATGGGCCAAGGAACGCACCACCGTGTTCGGCGGGCTGCACGGAGGCTATGTGATGGCCGTCGCCGACTCCACCGGTGCGCTGTGCGCGGCCCGCAACCTGCCCGAGGGAGCCGGGACGTCCACCATCGAATCCAAGACCAACTTCCTGCGACCGGTCACGGAGGGCGCGGTGACCGTCACGTCCCGCCCGGTGCACGTAGGCCGCACCACTATCGTGGTCCAGACCGAAGTAGTGCGTGACGACCGGAAGACCGCCGCCATCACTACCCAGACCCAGATTGTGCTTTCCGGCCCGACCTGATCTCCGCGTTCCCTGCCTAAAACCGGAGCCGGGCCTCAGTGGCCCTTAAAGTCGGCGGGACGCTTCTCAATCCAGGCCCTTCCAGCCTCGCGAGTATCGGCTGACCCGAAGTTTGTGGCCTGAGTGGCCGCCTCGGCCTCCAATGCCTGGGACATGGACGTCTGGGCACCGTGGTTCAATAGCGCTTTGCTCATCGACAGTGCCAGAGGTGGACCGGCCACGATGCGTTCCACAACGTCGGCCACGTGGGCGTCCAGGTCGACCTCCGGCACAACCCGGTTGACCAAGCCGATCCGATCAGCCTCGGTGGCGTCGATCACCTCGGCCAGCAGGGCCAATTCCTTGGCCCGGTGAAGGCCGACCCGGCGGGGCAGCACCCATGACCCACCAAAGTCGATAGTCAGGCCGCGACGGGCGAAGATCTCGGAGAAACGCGCNGTGTCTGCGGCATAGACGAGGTCGCACCCCAGGGCCATGTTCAAGCCGGCACCGGCGGCCACCCCNCGGATCTTGGCCACNACCGGATGCTGGCAGTCGTGCAGCGCCATGGCCGAAGTCTTGATCTGGCGGAGGTTGCGCAGCGGGTTGCTAGACACNGTGCCCGATGCCCGCATGGACTGGCCACCCACGTCAGCCCCCGAGCAGAAGTTCCCCCCAGCTCCAGTAAGTACGACGCAGCGGACCGTTTCATCGGCATGGAGGTCCCGGAAGATGCGCCCGAACTCGGAGAACATCGCCCCGGTCATGGCGTTCATGACCTCCGGGCGGTCCATGATTACCGTGACCACGTCTCCGGAGCGGTCCACGACCAGCCCTTCGGCTCCCTCGGGGCAGTTCCGTTTGTCGTTCATGGGACCGACGCTAGACCCGTCGTCTGGCTGGCCTTCAGTTGGCCGGCAGCAGAAAAACAGGCCNGGGCTGGTCCGTCGGTAGGGTCGGCTNGTGGACCTGAATCTGACGGAGGATCAGGAAACGATCCGTAGNGTGTTTGCCGCGTTTTTCAGCGGTGAGACTGGGCCCGCGCGCGCTAGAGAAGCCGAACCTACGGGCTTTGACGCAGCGGCCTGGGAACGCCTGCTCGAAACCGGTGCCCCTGGCATGGGTGTGCCCGAGGTGGCCGGCGGGGGAGGCGCCTCACTAGCCGACCTTGCCGTGGTGGCCACCGAGGCCGGCGCTCAGATCGCCCCCCTTCCGCTCNTCGACCATGGGGTTGCCTCCCGCCTCCTGGCCGGCCTGCCTAATCGGGACGACTCGGAACCCACCATCGACGAGGGGATCTTGGTCGGGAGCACCATCGTGGGCCTGGCCATCCGACCCACTTTGGATGGATCAGCCCGAACCGTCCCCTCCGGCGCGGTGGCCCACCGGGTGGTGGCCCTCGATGGCGAGCGACTGGTCATCGATGGACCCCTAGCTGAGGTACCGGTCGCCGGAGCAGGCCACCTCGTCAATCACGGATGCCTACCGTTAGCCCACCGTGACCTCTCCGACGCCACCGTGCTGGCCACCGGGTCAGAGGCNNTCGCCGCCCACGNCCGGGCTGTCGACGAATGGCGAACCCTCACCGCTGCGACTCTCGTGGGTGTGGCCCGTGAGGCCCTCGCCTTGGGCGTCAGGTACGTCCAGGAGCGCGAGCAGTTCGGCCGACCNGTGGGCAGNTTTCAAGCCGTACAGCACCTTCTTGCCGACCTCCCCGGGCTGATCGACGGTGCCCACTTGCTGGCCTCTAAGGCCGCATGGGCNGGCGATAGGNCCACGGACGGCAGTACGGGCGTTTTGGACGTGGANGCCAACGANGTGACCGACTTCCCCGCGCTAGCCGCCATGGCGCTGGTAGCGGCCGGTGAGGCCGCCACGCTGGCCACTGACCGCAGCCTCCACGTTCACGGCGGCTACGGCTTCAGCGAGGAGTACGACATCCAGTTGTACTACCGACGGGCCAGGGCGCTGACGTACCTGCTGGACGACCCGGCAAGGGAGTGTCGCCGGCTCGCCGGGATGATTCTGGAGCACACCTGCTGATGGACTTCTCATTAGGNGACCGGGCCGANGCGTTCAGGAGCGAGGTANGGACNTTTCTCGACGGGCACCTGACCGCTGACGTGATCGAACGNATGCACGCCACCGGTACGTTCAACGACAAGGNCTTCAACGCCGGACTGGCCGAGGCNGGCCTGCTGGCCGGCGCAGTACCTGGCTATGGNGACCGNGACCCAATCGAGCTCTACGTCCTGTTCAACGAATTAGAGAAGGCCGGTGCCCCCTACGACGGGCTGGCCGTCACCATGCTGGTGGCTGGGGTCATTCACGCCGTAGGCACCGACTTCCACCGGGCCGANGTGCTCGAGCGACTGCTGACCGGCCGCTACAACTGCTGTCTGGGCTATAGCGAGCCTGACCACGGCTCCGACGTGGCCGCTATCACGACCAGAGCTGTTCGCGACGGCGACGAATGGGTGATCGACGGACAGAAGATGTGGACCACCATGGCCCATGAGGCCGACTGGGTCATCCTGCTGACTCGGACCAACCCAGACGTCCCCAAACACAAGGGCCTCACCATGTTTCTGGTGCCCATGGACCATCCGGGCATCGAGGTACAGCCTGTNCCGACNATGGCTACCGAGCGCACTAACGCCACCTTNTACGACGGNGTCCGAGTNGGCGACCGTTGGCGCCTAGGGGAGNTCGANGGCGGCTGGTCGGTCATGGGTGTAGCCCTAGCCTTCGAACGGGGCGTNATGGGTGGCACCAACCCGGCTGTTCCGCTCCTGCGCCGTGTCAGNCAGTGGGCGGCTGANNCGACGTCCCCTGANGGCGGACGGATGCTGGACGATCCACTGCTGCGTNAGCGGCTGGCCCGCACAGCCATGGCCAACCAGGTGTCGCAACTGCTGACCCTCCGAGCGGCGTGGATCGCAGCGACCGGTGGCCTCCCGGGCCTTGAGGGCTCGATGGCCAAGCTGTACGCCACCGAGCGCTACCAACAGGCCGTGGGCTGGTTCCAGCAGATGGCGGCTGCCGAGGGTCTGCTCTCGTTCGGTGTGNNCGGCTCGGCCGCTGATGGCTGGATCGACTACGAGGGGCGCCACTCCCCGGTGACCACCATCTACGGCGGCACCACCGAGATCAACCGCAACAACGTGGCCGAACGACACCTTGGCCTCCCCCGGTCTCGATNNTCCGTTCTGCCGACCCGNNGGGANGACCGCTCAGTCCAGGAGCCGCTCCCGGAGGTCGTCGATCCGNTCGTNACTGAAGCCGAAACCGTCCCGGAACATCGCCTCGGCNCCACCCCAGTGATTGTCAATGGCGACCAACTGTCCGGCCACGGCCGGCTCGCTGACCCTGACGAACGGGTCCATCAGTTCCATGGCGGTGGGCGTCACGAAGCCTGATGCCACCAGGCTGGCCACCCGGTCGTCAGANCCGCGGTTGCTTTCCATGTAATGGGCCACCACGGCATCGCGCTCNACTCCCAGTAGGGACANCANTGCTGTGGCCACCCANCCGGCGCGGTCCTTACCTGCCGAGCAGTGCCAAACCAGCGGCCAGTTTCCCGGTGCAGTGACCGNGTCGAGAACCCGGGCGAACACGGCCACCCGGGAGGTATCGGTGACCATCCTGACGGCCCCCCGGACGGCTATTTCGGCCGACCGGCCGTCTGACCACACAGCGCTCATCTCAGCCTCGTCGCCTCGCATGATCATTGCCCGGATGTCAGCACCCGCCCCTGCATCGTCGGGGATAGGCAAGGACAGTTCCTCCATGCCGGCCGGGACGGCGTCGGTTCCGTCGGCCGCGATGTCGCCCTCGGTGCGCAGGTCAACCACGGTACGGATGCCCAGAGCCTCCAGNCGGTCCCGGTCGACCTCGCTGGTACCGGCCAGGTGACCGGAGCGCCACAGCAGGCCACCAGCCGTAGTTCGACCGTCCANGGTCGANAGACCGCCGATCCCCCGGAAGTTGGTGACNCCGTCCATCGCCGGCGNCGGGTCCTCATGGGTTCCANGCACCGACACATGGTGGCACCCGANCTGAGCAACTGAGTTGTCGGCCCCGCTNCCGTTANCCGGGCTCTACCATCGGGTGTATGTCCATTCTGCTGGTCGACGACCCCCGCCCCGGAGTCCGTCGNCTCACCCTGAACCGCCCCGAGAAACGNAATGCCCTGAACAACGCCCTGCGCGACGCCCTGTTCAGCGCCCTACGTGAGGCCGACCGCGACNACTCAGTACACGTCTCGATCCTGCGGGGGGTCGGCCCGTGCTTCTCGTCGGGTTACGACCTCAGCTCGGACCTAAAGGCCAACCGGCCCTCCTACACCCCGGCCGGCGACGGCGCTTGGGCTCGCCACGTCACCGACGGCTGGCTTTCGCTCTGGGACNTGGCCAAGCCGGTCATCGCCCAGGTCCACGGATACGCGATGGCCGGCGGATCGGAACTGGCGGCGGCCTGCGACCTCGTCTACCTGGCCGACGACGCCACCATCTCCCATCCTGTCCTNCGGGTCGCAGGGACGCCTGATTTCGCCGTCCACCCGTGGCTGGTCGGCGTGCGAAACGCCATGGAGATGGTGCTGACCGGCGACGCCATGGACGCCAACGAAGCCGTCCGGACCGGTTACGCCAACAGGTCCTATCCGGCCAGCGACCTCGACGACGCGGTACTGGCGGTAGCCGAGCGCATCGCCGGCGTGCCCCACGAGTTGCTGCAACTCAACAAGCGTTGGGTGTACCGGGCCATGGACGCCATGGGGGCCCGCACGGCNATNCGAGCCGCGACCGATCTGGGCTCCATCGCCTCGCACGTCCCGACCATCCAGGAGAACATGGTCGACCTTCGGAACCGGATCAGGGACGCAGCCACCGGNGACTGACCCCATTCAGGCCCGATTCAGGCTCGAACAGCGGCCCNTNCATCCTTCTTGNCGAGGCGGGCCTCGAAATCCTCGGCCTGGGNNATGAGGGCCTTAGGGATGGCCAGGATCTTCTCCTGGATCTCGGTCGCCCGNGCGTCGAGGCCCTCCAGAGCATCGATCCTCCAGTAGCGAAGCAATGGCTGGACCACCTGCTCGGCGTGGATCCGTAGGTTGTAGATCCCAGNNCGGGCNATGGACACGGCCCGCCGATTGAAGTTCGGGATCCCGGTTCCGGGCATGCGGAANTCCGCCAGNACCCGGTGGATGGCCTCCAGNACCAAGGCCGGCGCCTGCTNCAACATCGCCGTGGTTACGCCCCGGTAAAACATGAAGTGATGGTTCTCGTCGGCGGCAACCCGGGTCATGACCTCGTGGGCAATCTCGCAGTCGGCCTTNACNCCNGCGTTTCGATGACTGATCCGGGTAGCCAGNTCCTGAGCCGACGTGTAGGCAAAAACCTCGACCGGACACGGCGAGTCGTAGCGCCAACCCTTGGACACAGTGGCCACCCTTTCGTCCTCCAGCAAGGCTGGATCACAGTTCCGGGTCGCCAGGAGGTAGTTGCGGATGGCAATTGAGTGCTGACCCTCCTCGGCCGTCCACAGACGGGACCACTCAGCCATAGGCGAGTCCTCAGCAAACGAACNGGCGATCTTGGCGTGGTAGTAGGGCAGGTTGTCCTCGGTCAGCAGGTTCAACTGCAGCGCGGTGCGAACCTCCGGTGACAAGGTGGCCTGGGACTCGTTCCATGGCTCGTCGCGGAAGCTTCGACCCATCTCCCACGGCACCACGTCGTGGGCGTACCAGTGCTGCCGCCGATCCCGGTGCTCGTCCATGAGACGCGCAATCTCCGGCTCAACACTGACTACCAGCTCTACCGACTCGGTGGGGGTGGACATGGAACTCCAGTCAGGGACAGAACCGACTGGTGGCCGGTCGGCGTAAGGCTACGGTGCCGACTGACCCGTTCAGACGGCAACCTCAGCGTCGTCGTAGGTCTTGTTCCGCCGGAACTCGAGGAGGATCTTCTTGGACGTCACGGCCATGATCGCCCCGGCGAACATGGTCAGGAACGCCCCNGCACCCGTCACCACGTTCAGGTCTGANACACGNGCCAGGCTGGCCACCCAGACGACACCGATGAGTGCCAGGCCTCCTCCGGCACCTGCCACCGCCGCACTCCATCTCCATCTTCGATTCTCATCCAGCCCCAAGAGACCCGAGGCGGGCAGGGTGAGCAGGGCGCCCAGGGCCGCCACCCCGATGGCCAGCTTTGANAGTCCGACGCCCTGATCGGTGAAGCCGTCGGTGATCACCTTGGCACTGCGGCGGAACTTGTTGCGCAGCGAGGTGATCTTGCTGGTGTTGGTGGCNGCCACGGCCGGATTCTCCTTGGCNTCCTCGCGTAGGCGGTCCATCTCGTCGACGATCTCCTGTGGAAGTTCGGAAGCCACCCGCTCGTCGAACGTCCAGCCGGAGTAGCCGCCCACGATCACCAGGATCAGGGCGAGGATGCCAGTCCCCATCCGCCCCCAGGCCACCACTCGCTCCAGCGGCCGGAAGGCCGAGTACGGAGCGGTCCGGAGGGCCAGCAGGGCACCAGCCAGCATGACTGCACTGGACACGATGGCCACTGTCACTCCACTTCCCCGGGTGTAGGTGTCCACGTCCCGATGCGGTGACGCCACCCAATAGGTGATGGAGGCCATCAACATGCAGGCCGAGGTGATGACCATGGCGTCGGCCCCGAACCAGCGNGAACCCGACCGGATGACACTCGCGATCAGCAGTCCGATGCCGATCGTGGCCAGGATCTGGGTGTCCAGGAAGAAGGCCGAGTCACCACTGCCGATGCTGCCGATTATCACCCAGCGCACGATGACGCCAACGATGACGGCCAAGATCANCGAGGTCTGCTGGTCGCGCTTCTGGGCGATAAGCCGGTAGGCGACCGCTGCNGTGGCCAGGGCTACCACGTCCTTGACGTCCAGCAGCGAGGTGACCGGGGCGACNCTGAGGGCCAGCAGAGCGACCACCAAACCAACCCCCAAGGTGTTCCACGTCTCTCTGGTGGCGTCCAACANGCTGGTCCGAGCCAGGGCGGCCACGATGACACCCAGCAAGACGGCCANGGCNATGGCCAGCCACTCGCCGTCCGTGCCCAACGGGGATTGGAAGTAGTGGCCGAAGATGCCGATGGTGAATGCCCAGATCCCGACGGTCCGCCAACGTACCGGGACCGCCACTTTGGCCAGGCCGAGAACCAGTCCCACGATCGCTGGGATGGCCAGGACCTCGATGGCGACCGCCCAGACGGCCTGGGCCTCGTGGCCTTCAAGGTTTGCCAGAGTGGTGTAGCCGTCGAACTGCCCAAGGATCGGATAGGCGTAGATGCCGGCGAATGCGCCCACNGCGGCAGCCACGATGCCGCCNGGACCCCGGAGGCGTCCAATGCCCCCGGTCCAGGTCAGGCACGACGCCGCAGCCATCACGGCAAAGAAGCCCATGAACANGACGACCATTCCCGACCAGCTGCCGCCTGAAGCCTGGTAGCCGTTGAACGACTGACCGGTCATGTCGATGTCCGCTGCTCGCGAATGGCTGGAGAACAGGCCGGCGCCGCTGCCCCACGTCATCAGGGTGGACAGCACCGCGACCACGCCACCCAGACCGACGAGGGCCATGCCGGTGCGCTCACGGTTCGAGGCGACGACCTCGTGTTCCACATGGATGACCTTGGCAGCCTTCTGGTCGTCGGTCTCGGCCGCCTCGACCTTCTTGAGTAGTTCCTCCGGGTCACGGCGGTTGTCCATGGCCTCGCGGATCCGGGTCAGAAGGTTGCCCTCGCCACCCTCCTCGGGCTGGGACAGGCGATCGAGGACGACGGCCACGGTCCACAGGGCCAGACCGGACGAGATGCCGAGACCCACGTCGAGGTTCTGCACGGCCCGGAAGACCAGGAGGCCGAGACCCGAGGCGCCCATGATGGCGGCGATACCCACCATGGCGATGGCCAGCATCAGGGTCTGGTTGAGGCCGGCCATGATCGACGGCTTGGCCAACGGCAACTGCACGTCGGTGAGGACCCGGAGCTCGGTGGCGCCGTAGGCCCGGCTGGCCTCCACCACATCCTCTGGTACATGCCGGATGCCGAGGTTCACCATCCGCACAAGTGGCGGCAGGGCATAGATCATCGTCACCATGGTCGCCGGGACGACGCCGATGCTGAAGAAGAACACGAACGGCACCATGTAGACGAACGTGTGGACGGTCTGCATGGCGTCCAGTACCGGTCTGGTCACGTTCCACGCCGAGTCCACCCGGGCACAAAAGACGCCGAGCGGGACGCCGATCAGGGCACACAACCCAACGGCGACGAGCACCATGCCGATGGTCCTCATGGTCTCGACCCAGTACATGGCACCCAACAGGCCGCACATCATCAGGCCGGCACCGGCCATGATCCCAATCTTGGGCGTCCGGACCAGCGACCCGACGATCACCGTGAAGATGACCACCTGGTACCACGGGAGGGTCAAGAGGAAATCGTTGACCATGTTCTCGAGCAAGAAGTCGAACGGCCACTTGACGGCGTTGAGGAACCACTCGGCGTTGACGTCCATCCAGTCGACCATCTGGTCGAACCAATGGCCTATCGGCAGCTGGAACTGGTCAAGGACCTTGGTTTCCGACAGCCCGACCCCTTCAGCTCGGCCTGTCCAATCACCGGTCTCAGCGGCGAGGATCACAGGAACACCTCCCGCTCGAAGCCATCTACCAACTGCTCCACGCGACCCATCTCCTCCATGATCTCCTGAGGTTCGAGTTCGCCCACGAGGCGCCCGGTGTCGTCGACGACAGCAATCGGGAGTCCCCGACCAGCTGCCGCGTAGTTCTCGTTGAACCGTGCCTCGACGGTGGTCGTATCGAAGTCCGACCGGAGCACCGACGCAAGGTCTGTGGTGCCATGGGCCAGAGCGGTGGCCGCGTCGGTCATGGCCAACAGGCCGGTCGGACGGCCGTCGGCGTCACAGCAGAAGCCGCCTCTACGTTCACCAAGGGCATCTACGCACTCGGTCAGGGTCCGACCCGAATCCAGGATGACCGGCGGGTGCATCACCTTGCCCACGTCGATGACACGACCCTGGTCGACGTCCTGGACGAACTCGGCCACGTAGCCGTCGGCCGGCTCGGTCAGGATCTCCTCCGGGGTGCCGATCTGGATGACCTTTCCGTCCCTCAGGATGCATACCCGGTTGCCAAGGCGCAGAGCCTCGTTCAGGTCGTGGGTGATGAACAGGATCGTCTTGTGGAGTTTGGCCTGGATGGCCATGAGCTCGTCCTGCATCTGGCGCCGGATCAGCGGATCTAGGGCGCTGAACGCCTCGTCCATGAGCAGAATTTCGGGGTTCGAGCACAGCGCACGGGCCAGACCGACGCGCTGTTGCATGCCACCTGACAGCTCGCGAGTGGAGTTGAAGGCGTACGCCTCAAGGCCGACCATGGCTAGGGCCTCGATGGCCGCCTCGTGGCGCTCCCGCTTCTCGATACCTTGGACCTTGAGGCCGTAGGCCGTGTTGTCGATGACGTTGCGGTGGGGGAACAGGGCGAAGTGCTGGAAAACCATGGCCAGCTTCTCTCGGCGAAAAGCTTGGAGAGCCGCGCCAGTCAGTTCCTGGACGTTGGTGCCCTCCACCATGACCCGACCATGAGTCACGTCGTGGAGTTTGTTCACTGTCCGGATGGCGGTGGACTTGCCGGAGCCTGACAAGCCCATGACCACGAAGATCTCGCCCCGGTTCACCGAGAATGAGATATCGCGCATGCCGACTACATGGCCGGTCTGACGTTGGACCTCGTCCTTGCCCACGCCGCTGGAACAGAGGTCGAAAGCCCGTCCACGCGGATTGGGTCCGAAGATCTTGTAGACGTTGTCCAGTGCGATGATCGGCTCTTCGTCCGACATTCATCCCCCTCGTCTCTGGTTGTCACCCGTCGGAGTCCTCTCGCTGCAGCGAAAGGTCCCGTTCCGGGCGGGAAGTTAGCAGGGCACTATGAACGGCGCCGAGGGTCTTGAGAATGAACAACACCTGCCCTGTCCCGTCCCGCTGACCAGAAGGGACCTTATACAGACGTCCAATAGGAGTGAGAAGCCGAGGCTCGTTTTCCCTGATTCGGACGCTCCGAAAGCAGAGTCCCTGAAAACGGCGGGAGGCCGGGACCCGCAAGCCCCGACCTCCCGTCA
>PAXM01000012.1 GCA_002714485.1 Acidimicrobiaceae bacterium | reverse complement strand
CAAACATCGAGAGAATTCCTGCAAAACTGAGGCGCCAGAGTCTGCCCGAATGGGTTAGTCGCAGACTCTTCGGCTTCTGGCCCCTCACCGAACACATAATTCTGCGTTGCAGACGGAGCGTTTTTGTCCCCGTTGGAGACTTTCTGCAAAGGCGTGGAGAACAGTAATGCGGGCTACGCATACGCCCCTAGGGGATCAAACGTATTGGCCAGTCCTGTTTGGTGCAGTCTGCTCCAAACAGATTTGACCAAGCTAGTTTCGACCTTCAAATAACGGACCCCAAAGCCACGCCAGGGTGGTCTCTGCATTAGATTCACGTGTCGTGGTCTCGCTCTCCAGGAGGATCTGAGAATGGGTATAGGTCGCGGACCTGCAAGTCTTTTGTTCTCACTGAAATCCGCCCAACCCTTCTTCGGGTCGGTGCTTCAGCTGGGAAGGCAGAGCATCTACGTGGAGGCGTCGGCGCTACCCGGGATCGCCGCCAAGTACGGAGAGTCCGTTGACGTCGAGGGCGTGCGCATCTTGCCAGATGGGGAGTACGACCCAGCGACTTACAGCGCAGAGATTTTCTTTCGGATGCTCGGCTTTGAAGATGTCAGCAGCATGGACCTCAGTGCGGATGAGGGCGCTGAATTTATCCATGACCTGAACACTGAGATTCCGGAAGCGCTAGTCGAACGCTTTGACTTTATCTACGACGGTGGCACCCTGGAGCATGTTTTCGATATAAAACAAGCTCTTAGAAACATTCACCGAATGCTTAAGCCTAACGGCGTAATCATGCACTGTAATCCCACTCATAACCATGTCGATCATGGCTTTTATATGTTTTCACCAACCATGTTCTGGGATTACTATTCAAGCAACGGCTACGACGTCATCCGTTCACAGATCTATGAGTACGAACGACAACATTCTCCTCAGTATCCGAAGCTGTGGACTGTCTACGACTACCAGCCCGGCTCAATCCAGCACATGGAATCAGGGGGTTGGGGCCGACGACAGCTCGGAATCTGGTTCGTGGCTAAAAAAACCGAATCTGCAACCTCTGACATCATTCCGCAGCAGGGGATGTACCAGCGGATCTGGGATGGAGAAGTCATTTCTGATCCATATGGTAGCAATAGCTCATCAGGTCTCGCCTTTGGCCGACTGCGGAAACTACTCATCGCGCTACCTGGGATCTATGGGTGGCTTCGGCCGCTCATTGGGCGGGTGCGCCAGTGGCAAACGCGTTATGGGAAACAGTCGCGCCCACCCGTCGTTGACGAGTTCTGATCCGAGATGCTCATACCGTAATGTCAAGGGCCAAAACCGGACCATTCCAGTGATTTCTCCTGGACTCTCGAAATACTCTTCAATTAAAGGCGGGGCGCTTCTGCCTCTACATACGGAAGATTCCACATGGTGGTGCCAGCACTCTTCGGCGACGCCAGGAGCCCCATATGCAGATACGCAGTGCAGTCAATCGGCGAGGACGAAGTGGTCGCCGAGACGAACGGTGCCCGGATTGGTGACCTCGGCGTAGGTGCCGAGACAGGCGAAGACGCCAGTGCCGGTGTCGTGGCGGGCGTGCTCGGCCAGAGCCTGCAAGACCTCCCGCTGGGCACCGAGGTCGCCCTGCGGAAGGGTCGTCATCACGCACCGGGGCGCCGGCCCGCCGATGTGGAGACCCACGTCGCCAGCGGTGGCGACCCGATCCACCCAGGCCAGGTCCAAGAACCCGGGGACGGCCTCGGTCACCGACCTCAACAGCGCTGTGGGCCGGAAGCGTCGAATCGGCACCTCAGCGCCGATTAACTCCGACAGGTGCGCTACGGACTCCTCGACGATCAGGTGAACGGCGGCCAGGTCCACGAACGACGCTCGCTCCGTCATCATCGCCACCGGCAGTTCCACCTCGACTTCAGACAGAGCCGTCCCGGGGATCTCCGGCCACTCGCTGTCGTAGGTCTCCTCGCGGCCGGCCTCGACGGGGGATAGAACTAGCGGCCGGTCGAAGGCTTGGGACAGTGCGGTGTCGAGCTCGGGGTCGCCGGCAGTCCACGTCTGGCCGCCCGGCGAGGCCACTTCGACCATTCCGTCGTCGGTGATCCGCGCCGACCAGTCGAGTAGGCCACCGAACGGCCGGGGCTTCTTGGCGCTGGCCAGCCGATCAGTATCCAGATCGCGGACGCCCCACTGTCGGTCCCCAGCCACCCCGCCGGCGTTGAGTTCCACCGCCTGAACGGACTCGCCGGCCATCGACTTAACGGGGTATCGCCAGAGCCCGTTCACTTCGTAGGCGTCGCTCACCCTTCTCCTAACTTGCAGTCGCAGCCTGTCACCTCTCCCCTGCGGGAGGCGTCGCCAGAAGCTCTAGGTGTAGATACGTCCAGTCGATAGACGTCAACGATCCCAAGTTCCCTGTGTCCCGTTCGTCCCATCACGGGAGCCAAGGCGACAGAATCGCCCCCGGTAGTCACCTCTGCAGCACTTAGATGTGCAGTGATCAGGGTCCGGGACTGGTCGTTCACTGCAACCGGGTGGTGGGCGTGAATGACAGCCCGTCGCTGGCTAGTTCGGCTACGGCGGGTACGGGATCTGGGTCGGCGAACATTTCCGGGTCCTCAGGCCGGAACTCGAGTCGACGGCCGTCGGTGGTCCACCACGAGGCCTCCAGTGCGATGCCATTTACGTCGTGGAAGTAGATGGAGCGCAGGATGTGGTGGTCCACCACCGGTGTTACCTCGCATCCTGCAGCCACCAGACGTTGTTGGAGGGCCACAAGGGCCTCCTCGTCGTCGACGGCGAANGAGACGTGGTCNAACTGGATANCCCGNGNTGAGGGCGCACCTGCNGGCTTGGAGAATGTCTCGGCACCCGGNACCTCGAAGAANGCGATGGTGTTTCCCGGGCCGAGTTCGAAGAAGTAGTGACGCATCGGNCCAGCACGCAATGTGGCTACTAGCGGCATGGCGAGGACGCCGGCGTAGAACCGGACCGTGGCGTCCATGTCGGGGGTGACCAGGGCTAAGTGGTGGACGCCCCGCCAATCAGGAGGCGTGGATNGGTTGNCTANTGCCACGGACCTNNCTNTTGATCTTGTAGTTCGACTCGTTCGATTCTCATACCGCGTCAGTATCCCAGAAGGCTTTCGCCACGGACAGGCGGACCAGCGACTTTCAGACCACCATCTGAAGACCCAAATGACCCATAAAATCGCAGGTCAAAGCGTNGACCGTACTGGACTTGAACCAGTGACCTCTCGCGTGTGAGGCGAGCGCTCTAGCCAACTGAGCTAACGGTCCGCAGGGCGACGAGGGTACCGCCGGCCGGTCGCCGATCAGTCGCCGGCTGGTCAGGGAANGGGNGTCCCNGGCGGGGCGACGCAGACCTGTTCAGTCCTCGACGGGAGCATCACANCTACCGATGCNGAGGGGCATGTCGTCCCGGCCACGCTCCGAGCCACGATCACCGGGGTCTGGGCAGTGCACGGCACCACCTTGACGGTGGTCGTCAGTTCGACACACCGCCCGGCCTCCATCCTGGCCGGCATCTCTCCCCCGGGGCCCAGTACAGCAGTGGCAATCAAGATCCCTAGGAGCACCGTCAGGGTCACCACCATCGGAACCACCCGCAAGGCGCACCCGGCCGCGCTCGAAACCACCACCTCATCGAACGAATCGCCCCGACGGCCATACTCTCGGGCGTCTACCGGGGGCGCNGAGGGNGCNACCGGTGGTTGGCGGGCCCGGTCATAGGCGGCNCGNCGGCCCGGATCTCCCAATACACGCCAGGCCTCATTGACCTTGGCCATCCGGTCGGCGGCNCTCCGACGGGCCGCCGGGTCGGCCACCCGGTCCGGATGGAGCCGACGAGCGAGNNCACGGTAGGCGTCCCGTAACTCGTCAGGCGNGGCCGAGGCCGGCACTCCAAGCGTCCGGTAGTGGTCAAGGGGACCGATCACCCAGTCACCCTACGGTCGGGCCCGTAGCGTGGTTCGCGTGAACGACCTGACCTGCCCGAACTGCGGGGAGGAAGACAACCTCTCCGGCCACCGNGACGGAGAACCCGGCAATGAGACGATCACCGTGACCTGCGGGTCCTGTGNACTGTCNTGGGNTCGGGACCTCGCTCCAAGGTGTCCGACNTGTGGCACCGACGACGTCCGAACGGCNCTCCAGTCGATCGTCGAGAAGTCGCGCGGNAACCAGCTCTCAATCCAGTCCATGCGGGTCGTNTACCTNTGCCCGNCCTGCGATCCNGAACGGCTAGCCGACTGGAACCAGACCAACTCGCCGCTACGCCCTGCCGANCTTCCCNACGANGCCNACTAGACCGANGCCGAACTACCGGTCCGTTTACGCCCTGGCTGGTTTCCCTGTCAGGCCTTCNACGANAGCCTCAAGGCCNGCNACACGACTGCCCTTGACCAGCACGGCGTCACCAGGNCCNGGNGATCGNTTCACGAGAGCCGCCAGCGCAGCGTCAATCCCGTNCAGNCCGNTCGGGCCGTAGAGGTCGGTACCCACAGCCAATACTTCGATACCCGCCTCCTCGGCATNAANCAGNACCTCGCGGTGCGCTNCAGGGCCTCCGTCACCCAACTCAGCCATAACGCCCAAGACGGCGATCCTCCGGCCCGATCCCGGGAGCGCTGCCAANGCAGNGAGGGCNGCCCTCATCGACTCCGGGTTCGCGTTGTAGGCGTCGTTGACCACCGTGAACCCGGACGAACCTTCNAGGACCTCCATGCGCCACGGGGAAAGCCGGGCCTCGGCCAAGCCGGCCACCACGTCGTCGATCCTCACGCCCTCCACAAGGCCTACCGCCGCCGCGGCCAGGGCGTTAGACACCATGTGAGACCCACGCGCTTCGAGGTTCACCTCGGCACGGCCCCACGGTGACTCGAGCCGGAACGTAGGACGGAGTACCTCGTCGAGTCGAATNTCNCNAGCCCGGACCTCGCCATNGGTACCGAAGGTCAACAAAGGGCACCGGGCCCTCTTCGCCTGAGCGAGTGCCTCGGGAACGTCGGCGTTCACCACCGCACATCCACTGGCCGGAAGGCCGTCCAACAACTCTCCCTTGGTGATCGCCACCGCCTCCAGCGAACCGAACACCTCGGTGTGGGCCGGAGCCACGGTAGTGAGCACCCCTACGTCAGGGCGAGCCACGGTGACCAGAGCGGCGATGTCACCGATCCGACGTGCCCCCATCTCGACCACTACGTGGTCTNCGTCANTCGGTGCGTTCAGCAGCGTCAGAGGAACACCGATCTCGTTGTTGAAGGAGCGGTCGCTGGCGTGCACATTCCCCGACTGGGCCAGAACCGCAGCCAGAAGGTCCTTGGTTGACGTCTTGCCCACACTGCCCGTGATGCCCACCACCCGGGCGGCGGCTCCAATCGACCGACGGGCCGCTGCACCGAGATGGCCCAGCGCGACNAGGGTGTCGCTTNCCCGGACGACCGNGCCACACCCGGGTAGACCGTCGCGATGCCAGAGCGTGGCACCGGCCCCACCGGCCATCGCCTCATTGACGAAGTCGTGTCCGTCCCGTTCGGCCACCAGCGGCACGAACAGGCAACCGGAAACCACCGCGCGGGAATCCTGGACGGCACCGTCCAGCAACACGTCATCCCCAATGAGTTCGCCCCCGGTGGCCACAGCCACCTCCGACGCCCACATTCTCACGGTGCCCGATACCCCACAGGACGCGACCCTACGATGCCGGGATGCCCAGTCGACGTCGTCTCGTGGTCCTGTTCGGGGGCCGAAGTGCTGAACACGATGTGTCGTGCGTGTCGGCCCGCCACGTGCTCGCCGCCGCGGACGCCACCCGGTACGAGATCATCCCGGTGGGCCTCGACCGTAACGGTCGGTGGTCGATGGCCGAGACGGCAGTCGACGCCTTGGCGACCAACACCCTCCCGGACCGACTTGACCCCACCGGCCCTGCCTGGGATCCACTCCCTCGCCTCGCTGAACTCGCCGCCGGGCCAGACCCGACCAACGTGGTGGTGTTCCCACTGGTGCACGGTCCTCTCGGAGAGGACGGCACTCTCCAGGGCCTCCTCGAACTGGCCGACGTGCCCTACGTGGGTTCTGGGGTACTCGGCTCGGCCCTGGCCATGGACAAGCTGGCCGCCAAGGAGGTGCTAGCACATCACGGCATCGCTCAAGCCCGCCATCGGGCCATCCACGCCGACCAGCTAGTTGACCCAACGTCAGACGGATTCGAAGCCATGGTGCTCGACCTTCTCAAGGACCTCGGCCCCACGGTCTTCGTCAAGCCAGCCAATATGGGATCGTCGATCGGGGTATCCAAGGCCACCGACGAGACCAGCCTCGTCGAAGCCCTGGCCACTGCCGCCCGCTACGACGAATGGCTGGTCGTCGAGGAGGCCATCACAGGTCGCGAGATCGAACTAGCGGTGCTCGGCGACCGCCACCCCCAGGTATCGGGCCCGGGAGAAATCCGACCGGGCGCCGAGTTCTACAGCTACGCCGACAAGTACGAGACAGACAGTGCCGAACTGATCGTCGACCCCGACCTTCCTCCCGACGTGGCGGTGGGCCTTCAGGAGTTGGCGGCCCGGACCTTCCTCGCCCTGCGATGTGCTGGCATGGCCCGGGTGGACTTCTTCCTGGCCGACGACGGTCGGATGCTGCTCAATGAGGTGAACACGATCCCCGGGTTCACTCCAATCTCGATGTATCCCCGACTCTGGCAGGCTGCGGGCCTTTCCTACGCCGGGCTGATCGACCGCTTGGTCGACCTCGCCGTGGATCGCCACGTACGTCGTCGACGTGACACCGGACGGTGACCCGCCCTCCAGCGGAGGGTCCTAGAGGCTGGCGGCGGGGTCCAGCGAACGACGCAGGAACCTGAGTAACTCGCCCCGTCGCTGGACTACGGGTCGCAGGGTCGGACCCACACCTGCAGCGCGCAGCACCTCGATCTCGGTGGCCACCCCTACCACCGTCGAGTACGCGCTCAGCAGTAGGAGTTGGGCATCGGTGCGTCGCATCCGTCCAGCCGCCATCTCGTCTTCCATCCATCGTCGTGCCCGGGCCATCAGCGGCTCGAGATGGATCCGCACCCGAACGGCGCCCGGCGAGTTCGGCCGACTCACCTCCCGGAGCAGCCCCAGCAGTACCGGTTGGTCCAACGCCAGACGGAACACCTCCCGAACCATGGCCTCGACCCTTTCCCAGTCGGTGCCGCCACCCGTTCGAGACTCCACCAGCACCCGTTCCAGTGCGGTGACCAACTCCCCGGCACACCGGTCAACTACCGAATCCAGCAGGCGTCTCTTGGAGACGAAGTGGTAGAGGATCGTCTGCTTGCGGATACCCAGCCCGGCTGCAAGGTCGTCCAGCGAAGTACCGTCGTAGCCCGCCGTCCCAAACGACGCCAGGGCGGCATCCAGCACCAGTTCTCTTGTATTTCCCCGGGTCCCGGTCGTGGCCACGGTCCCACCGTAGCCCCCTCCCTGACCATCTGGTAAGGGACCCTGACCATCTGGTAGAAAACCCTGTGTGATTCCCGAGTCCCTAGCGGGACGGCGCATCGCCGTCACCGGAAGCACCGGCTTCCTGGGTACCGCTCTAGTCGAACGACTCCTGCGGTCTGCTCCCGGCTGCGAGTTGGTCCTCATCGTTCGACCCGGTCGCCGGGGTGCTGCCCGCCGAGTTGAACGCGAAATCTTCCGCAACGACGCCTTCGACGCCCTCCGAGACGAATTCGGCCCTGACGGTTTCGCCGAGATGACCGCGCGCCGGGTGACCGCGGTGGCTGGTGACGTGACCGTCGACGGGCTCGGCCTGGACGACGAAGGTCGGGTGGCGCTGGCCTCGTGCAACACCGTCATCCACTCGGCCGCCGCGGTGAGCTTCGACTCGCCGCTCGATCAGGCCGTCGAAGTCAACCTGCTGGGTCCCGTCCGGATCGTCGAGACACTGGCCGACCTCGGGGTAGCACCCCATCTGGTGGCCGTCTCCACCTGCTATGTAGCCGGCAGCCGTCGGGGAAGTGCCCCCGAGGAGCCCGTGGACTCCAGTCCGTTCTTCGTCGATGTCGACTGGCGCACTGAGGTAGAGGCCGCCCGACGTATCCGGCGTGATACCGAAACGGCCAGCCGCACCCCCGAGAGGCTCACCGGCTTTCGCGACGAGGCCCACCAAGAGTTGGGGGCGGCAGGCACCCCAAGCCTGGCTGCCAAGACCGAGCAACTCCGATCCCGCTGGGTGGACGACCACATGGCCGAGTCCGGCGTGGCGCGGGCCTCGTCACTCGGCTTCCCCGACGCCTACGCCTACACCAAGGCTCTTGGTGAAATCGCCACGGCCGAGTCGGCGGGCGCCGTTCCGGTCAGCGTGGTCCGCCCCGCCATCATCGAGTCGGCTATCGCCGAACCCTCCCCCGGTTGGATCCGAGGGTTCCGGATGGCCGAGCCGGTCATCATTTCCTACGCCCGGGGCCTCCTGAAGGAGTTCCCCGGTGTTCCCGAAGGAACCATCGACGTCATCCCAGTTGACCTCGTGGTGGCCGCCATCTGCGCCGTTGCCGCCCGCGGCCCCCTGGACCCCAACGACGGGCCGGACATAGTCCAAGTGGCCTCCGGCTCGGTCAATCCACTCCGCTACGGCAAGCTCGTGAACCTGGTGCGCGAGTGGTTCACCGAACACCCCATCTACGACGACATGGGCCAGCCCATCCCGGTGCCNGAGTGGTCNTTCCCNGGCCGAGGNCGGGTCAAGAAGCAGTTGCAACGGGCTGGCACGATCCTCGACCAAGCCCAAAAGGTGTTCGACGTGCTACCCGTGCGTGGCCGACAGGCTGAAGTGGGAGCCCGACTCGACGAGCAGCGAGAACTGGTCCANCGGGCCGAGGGATACGTCGACCTGTACGGGGCCTACGCCGAGTGCGAAGCCGTCTACGGCCTGGATCGCCTGCTGGCCCTGTGGGACCTGNTGGACGACGACGACCGTGCCGCATTCTGCTTCGATCCTCGGGTCATCGACTGGGATGTCTACGCCCCGGAGATCCACCTGCCGTCGGTCGTCAAGGCCGGCCGGATACCCATGAAGCCTCCGNCCCGGGGCGGCGAGAGCCGTTCGTCCCGACTCCGGCGCCAGATCCTGGCCCCCGAACGCCACCTGGTCGCCTTTGACCTCGAGAACACACTCATAGCGTCCAACGTGGTGGCCAGCTACGCGTGGCTGGGNAGCCGCCGCCTCAACGGCCGTGACCGCGTCCGCTTCGTGGCCGGACTAGTAGCCGAGGTTCCGACGCTGCTGTCATTGGACANGAAGGACCGCAGCGACTTCCTGCGGTACTTCTACCGCCGCTACGACGGTGCACCAGTCGACCAGATCAGCGACGATGCCGCCGAGAAGTTCAGCGACCTGATATTGACCAAGTCCTTCCCGGCGGCCATCCGTCGAGTACGCGAACACCGGGCACTCGGCCACAGGACCCTGCTCATCACCGGCGCCCTGGACTTCGTGGTCGAGCCATTTCGCCCCCTATTCGACGAGATCGTGTGCGCAAAACTGGGCGTCGTTGACGGCGCCTACGACGGCCAACTCACTGCCGTGCCACCGACCGGAGAGGCTCGCTACCAGGCTCTCGTGGACCACGCTGCAGCTCACGACCTAGACCTTCGCGAGTCTGTGGCCTACGCCGATTCGGCAAGNGACCTCCCCATGCTCGAGGCCGTCGGNTTCCCGGTGGCCGTCANCCCGGAGACCCGCCTCGCCGGCATCGCCCGGAAACGGGGCTGGCTGATCGAAGACTTCCGCAAGTCTCCNGGAATGCACCGGAACCCCCTGCCCCTCGCCCCGAGGCGAACTGTGGGGACCAGCAGATGAGGGCCAACCGATGAAGGCCCTGCAGTTCCGGCGAAACCTGCCTCGCTACGCGGCTGCCAGGATGGCCGGAAGCCTCACTCCCGGACGGGGAGCTGCGGCCGGTCCCCTGAAACTGGTCGACCTTGATGAACCCCNAACCCCGGGCCCCGACTGGGTGCGGGTCCGNCCACGCCTGTCGGGCATCTGCGGCTCTGACCTGGCCACCGTGGACGGCCGCTCGGCACGCTACTTCGAACCTCTTGTCTCGTTCCCTTTCATCCCCGGCCACGAGGTGGTCGGCGACCTCGACGACGGCACTCGCGTGGTCCTCGAACCGGTCCTGNGCTGTGTCAGCCGCAACCTCAACCCCACGTGCCGGCCTTGTTCGGAGGGACACCTCGGCAACTGCGAGCACACCTCGTTTGGGAACCTGGCGCCCGGNATCCAGACTGGATCCTGCCACGACACGGGCGGCGGTTGGTCCACGGCGTTCAGCGCCCACCCATCCCAGCTCCACCCGATTCCCGACGTCCTCGACGANGAGGCGGCCGTGATGATCGANCCGACGGCCTGCGGCGTACACGCTGCCCTAGCCGCCGAAGTGCCCGANGACGGCGTAGTGGCNGTGCTCGGTGCCGGCACCTTGGGCCTCGTNACCATTGCCGCCCTTCGGGCCTATGCCAACCCTCGCACCATGGTGGCAACGGCNCGCTACCCCGAGCAACNGCGTCAGGCTGCGTCCCTNGGCGCNGACCACGTGGTGGNCCCCAGNGAGATCCGGCGTGCCGTCCGACGGGTCACCGGTAGNCGGGCCATCGGTGCACCAAGCTTCGANGAGNCCCCNACCGAGGGAATCGTGGACCGTCTCACCGGCGGAGCCGACGTGGTTGTCGACTGCGTCGGATCCTCGACCACCCTCACCGACGCCCTGGCCATCGTCCGACCGCGCGGCCGTATCGTTCTAGTCGGCATGCCAGCTGAGGTCTCTCTCGAGTTGACCCCCCTCTGGCACCGGGAAGTCGCCCTGATAGGGGCCTACACCTACGGCATCGAAGCGCTACCCGGCGGCGAGCGCCGTACCTTCGACCTCGCCTCCGAGTTGGTGACCGATGCAGGTCTGGGATCGCTGGTCACCGCCACCTACCCACTGGCCCGCTACCGGGATGCCCTGGAGCACGCGGCATCTGCCGGCCGCCGGGGAGCCACCAAGATCGCCTTTGACCTGCGCGACGAGAAGGAGCGCCTCCTGTGACCGGACACCTCGCCCCACGCCCCGGCTTCGTCCTCGACGTCGATCGGAACAGCCCACCCATCGTGTTCCACCATGGGGAGGGCTTCCGCCTCGAGAAACTGCCTCCCGGCCGCTCCCGGGTCATCTACCCCGCCGAACCGCTGGAGGGTCTGCCCGACCCAGACAGCGCCATACGGCAGGCTCTCCTCAACCCGATCGGAGAGTCCGACCCGCTACCCGCCCTACTTCGACCAGACATGAAGCTCACGATCGCGTTCGACGACATCTCGCTACCGCTGCCCCCGATGCGGCGACCCGACATCCGGCAACGGGTCATAGAGGCGGTACTGGACCTGGCCGCGGAGGCCGGTGTCGACGACGTCCACCTGATCGCCGCGTTGGCCATCCACCGGCGTATGACCGAAGACGAACTGCGCCACGCGGTGGGCGACCGGGTATACGACGCCTTCGCTCCCGATGGGCGCCTCTACAACCATGACGCCGAGGACCCGGACGGGATGGTGGTTCTAGGCGAGACCCCGCACGGCGAAGACGTGCAGTTCAGCCGTCGGGCCGCAGAGAGCGACCTGGTCGTCTACGTGAACATCAACCTGGTTGCCATGGACGGTGGCCACAAGTCCACGGCGACGGGCTTGTCGGGCTACACCGGACTTCGCCATCACCACAACGTCCACACCATGCGGAACTCTCGATCCTTCATGGACCAGGAGAACTCTGCACTTCACGCTTCGAACTGGCGGATGGGCAAGATCATCCGAGACGCCGGCGTGAAGATCTTCCAAATCGAGACAACCGTCAACAACGACACATTTGGCCGGGAAGGCCCACTAGCCCTGCTCCAAAAGCGGGAATGGGAATGGTCAGCACGAGACCGAATGCAGTTCCTGGGCATGAAGACCGGTCTTGAGGTCATGCCGACCAAAGTCAAGCGCAAGGTCTTCTCTTCTTGGCAGGCGCCCTACGCCTTGACCTCGGTGCAGGCCGGCGAGGTGGAGGCCGTCCACGAGGTCACCACCGAGAACGTGTACCGCCAACATCTCGTGCCGGTGGAGGACCAGACCGACATCTTGACCATGGGTCTGCCCTACATCTGCCCATACAACGTGAACTCGATCATGAACCCGATTCTCGTGATGTGCCTCGGACTGGGGTACTTCTTCAATCTGTACCGTGGGCGACCGTTGGTACGCGAGGGCGGCGTTCTGATCATGAGCCACCCCACCCCGTGGGAATTCAACCCGGTCCACCACCCGAGCTACATCGACTTCTTCGAGCAGGTGCTGGCCGACACCACCGATCCGATCGAGATCGAAAAGAAGTACGAGAAGCAGTTCGCCGAAGACGAGTGGTACATCCACCTCTACCGCAACTCCTACGCCTACCACGGCGTCCACCCGTTCTACATGTGGTACTGGGGCAGCCATGCCTTGCAGCATCTGGGGCGAGTAATCATCGTCGGCGGCGATCCGGCTGCTGTGAGACGCATGGGCTTTCAGGTGGCCTCCACTC
This sequence comes from Acidimicrobiaceae bacterium, assembly GCA_002714485.1. Taxonomy (GTDB): domain Bacteria; phylum Actinomycetota; class Acidimicrobiia; order Acidimicrobiales; family MedAcidi-G1; genus UBA9410. Next base: position 39,152 of record PAXM01000012.1, on the reverse strand, counting down.
TGCAGGATGCCCTCGAGATGGCCTCGGACGTTGTCGGCTCTCAGCCAACGATCACCCACATGAAGAACCCGCCCATCCTGATGGCAGACGTGACCTGACCAATGAAGGCAGTCCTGTGATGTCCGTTGGCCGTTCGGTGGCCAGGGCCCGGTCGATGGCTGGCGGGCTCGGATTCCCGTGGCGTGCCGCTCCCGTGCCCACCGGCATCGAACCAGCTAGCCCGCGCCACCCTCTGAGGGCGGACTACGACACGTCCTGGGCCCGCCGCTACCCGGCCCGTGTGGTCCGGGCCGCCATCCTCGAATCGGTGATGCGTCCAGTTATGGCCGTGATTGCCTCACCAGCCCGGCGTGGTCTGGACCGCCTGGACGACGTGGACGGTCCTGTGGTGTTCGTGGCCAACCACCACAGCCACGCCGACACGCCCCTGCTGCTGACGTCTATCCCGGATCCATGGCGGCACCGAATCATGGTCGGAGCGGCGGCCGACTACTTCTTTAGCAACCGAGTCTCTGGAGCGATCTCGGCGTTGGCCATCGGCGCGGTCCCTATCGAACGAACCAAGGTGGGTCGCAAGTCGGCCGACATGGCGCGCGACCTCATCAACGACGGATGGTCGATGCTTCTATATCCGGAGGGTGGCCGAAGCCCCGATGGGTGGGGGCAGGAGTTCCGGGGTGGCGCCGCCTACTTAGCCATCCGATGCAATGTGCCGGTGGTTCCCATCCATCTGCAGGGAACGGGCCGGATCCTGCGAAAGGGTCGGACGCTGCCCCGCCCGTCACGGACCACAGTCACGTTCGGCGACCCGTTGACGGCTGGACGCGCTGAAAACGCCCGCTCGTTCGCCACCCGCCTACAGGCCGCGGTGGCTGCCCTAGGCGACGAAGCCACGTCGGACTGGTACCAGGCCCGTCTACGGGCGCACGCTGGCACCTCGCCCGGGCTCACCGGGCCGGCCGTTGGGGCCTGGCGACGAGCTTGGGCTCTGGGCGACCGGGACCGCCGGTCACGCCGGCGGCGGCGTCGGTGGCCCGCTCTCTGACCTATGGGCAGCCTCAGAACTTACGGACTTTTTTGAATCCAATGGCCTGATGGGTGGCTGATTGCATCGATACGCTCAGAAGAACAACGGATTTAGGACCACCATCACCACCGGTGCTACCCCTCATATCTCGAATCCCGCCCCCAAGATCAACCAATCGGCACCCACCGACACCTCGTACGGAGACTCGCCATGACCGTCGCCGCATCCACCCCCATCGAGCTAATCCAAGGCGTCTACAGCACCCTCGACGAGCGGGTGGCCATCGGCCGCCACCGACTCGCACGGGCCCTCACGCTGGCCGAGAAGGTGCTCGTCAACCACCTCGACGATCCCGAGAACGCCGGCCTCCAGCGAGGCGTGTCCTACGTCGATCTGAGGCCCGATCGGGTAGCCATGCAGGATGCCACTGCCCAGATGGCTTGGCTGCAGTTCATGACCGCAGGCCTCGACGAGGTCCAGGTTCCGACCACCACCCACTGTGACCACCTCATCGAGGCTCGAGATGACGGAAAGCGCGATCTGGCGGCCGCCGTGGACGGCAACCGTGAGGTCTACGACTTCTTGGCCTCGGTATGCGCTCGCTACGGCGCAGGGTTCTGGAAGCCGGGCTCGGGGATCATCCACCAGGTAGTACTGGAGCAGTACGCGTTCCCCGGCGGGATGATGATCGGCACCGACAGCCACACCCCAAATGCCGGTGGCGCCGGAATGCTGGCCGTGGGTGTGGGCGGCGCTGATGCCGTCGACGTCATGACTGGGTTTCCGTGGAACGTACGCTGGCCGAAGCTCATCGGCGTGCACCTGACCGGCGAGTTGAACGGTTGGGCAGCCCCCAANGACGTCATCCTGAAAGTCGCCGACATCCTTACCGTAAGGGGCGGTACCGGCGCCATTGTCGANTACTTCGGTCCTGGCGCCCGAAGCCTNTCAGCTACCGGTAAGGCCACCATCTGCAACATGGGTGCTGAGATCGGCGCCACCACGTCGCTGTTCGCCTACGACGACGCCACCGCCCGCTACCTCAAGTCGACGGGCCGCGCGGCGGTCTCTGAGGCGGCCAACGTCGTAGCCCACCACCTGAGGGCCGACGACGAAGTTGAGGCGAATCCCGGTGATTACTTCGATCAGGTCATCGAGATCNACCTGTCCACGCTGTCTCCACACATCAACGGACCCCANACCCCCGACCTGGCCCGTCCNGTTGCCGANCTGGGTGCCGAGGCCGAGCGAGAGGGCTGGCCGCTTNCGGTCAGCGCCGGTCTCATCGGCTCGTGCACNAACTCCAGTTACGAGGACATCACCCGGGCAGCCAGCATCGCCCGCGATGCGGTGGCAAAGGGCCTGACGGCCAAGGCGCCNCTNCTCGTCACCCCGGGTTCCGAACAGATCCGCGCCACCATCGAGCGNGACGGCCTACTGGCCGACTTTGAGGCANTAGGTGCCCAAGTGCTGGCCAACGCCTGCGGNCCCTGCATCGGACAGTGGGACCGCCAGGACCTCGACGACGGAACCCCTAACTCCATCGTCACCAGCTACAACCGGAACTTCCCNAAGCGCAACGACGGCTACGCCACCACGCACGCCTTCGTGACTTCTCCGGAGACGGTGATCGCCCTGACCATCGCCGGTCGGCTGGACTTCGACCCAGCCAAGGACACTCTGCTCAACGATGCCGGTGAGGAAGTCCGCCTGACAGTGGGAGCCGGCGAGGAGCTCCCGGTGGCCGGGTTCGACCCGGGCGAAGAGACCTTCCAGGCNCCCCCGACTGACGGCTCAAGCGTCGAGGTGACCGTGTCGCCGTCCAGNGACCGCCTGCAGCTACTGACCCCGTTCCCNGCATGGGACGGCGGNGACTTGACCGACCTNACGGTGCTCGTCAAGGCCCAGGGCAAGTGCACCACCGACCACATNTCCATGGCCGGCCCNTGGCTGAAGTATCGGGGCCATTTGGAGAACATCTCCGGCAACGTCTACATGGGTGCTGTCAACGCCTTCACCGGCGAAGTTGGCACCGGCTGGGACGCCACCGACGGTGAAATCCGGTCCTACCCGGAGATCGCCCGGCGCTACCACGAGGCCGGCGTGGATTGGGTAGCCATCGGCGATGAGAACATGGGCGAGGGGTCGTCACGTGAGCACGCGGCAATGGAGCCGCGNTTCCGGGGCGCCAAAGTCGTCATCGCCCGTTCGTTCGCCCGTATCCACGAGACGAATCTGAAGAAGCAGGGCATCCTGCCGTTGACTTTCGCCNANCCGGCCGACTACGACCTGATCGGTCCCNAAGACCGAATCTCGGTGGTCGGACTGGCCAATCTGGCACCCAACCTGCCGGTGACCGTTGTCGTGACAGCGCCGGACGGCGACGAGACCAGGATCGTGGGTGAGCACACCTACTCAGCCGACCAGATCGAGTGGTTTAAGGCCGGTAGCGCGCTGAACCTCATCCGGGAGCGNTCTGGGAACTGACCCAACTGCTCGTAATCACTCTCCGTCATGTATCAGTTGGGCGTCGACGGTGACTTCTCCCGTCCATGCCCATAGCAACACGCACGTCTCGTCGCCGAATAGTTGGGCGTGGCGTTCCCAAGGCTCGTGGTGTACCGACTCCCCTACGCTCTTGGGCTCCCACGGGCCGTCTCCTCGTTGGAAGCTCGCNGCCCCGTGGAGCACGTGGTACGTCTCCTCAGCNGGATGCTCGTGACGGGGATAATGCANCCCAGNACCCCAGATTCCGAGACCTGCGCTGACCACTGACGACTCCACCAGCCCACTGCGGCCNATGACTCGCACGTAGCCGTAGTNGTCNAGGTAGTGCTGCGAGAGGGTCGCCCGGTATGCCGGTGTCTGAACCCAGCGCAGTGCCGGTGCCGCTGCGGCAAATGCCTGCAGCACCAGGCCGACACCCGGCACGTCACTCCGAGGGTCAATCTCGTCGAGGAGGCCTGCGACCGGAAGGCGGATCGGGTCGGGTGCAGCCAGGCCCCCGCCCTCCAGGGCGTCGGTCAGATGCCTACCGACATCGGCCAGCATCGAGAAGTGCTCGGCATCCGGATGGTCGTTGTAGAAGTTGGCCAGAGCGGCTACCAGGTCTCGGCGCAGGGCGCCGATCGGGTCTTGAGACAAGTCGCCAGTCAGATTCTGCAGAGTCGGTAACCCCGATTTCGGGCCTCGGCCAACGAGTCCGGCCCGAAACATACGAATCGTTCACTGGCCATCAGCTCGTCAAGCACCACGGCCACGGCCTCTTGATCACCCACCTCGTCCAGGTCGTAGACCTGCTGGGTGCGCTTGTCGCCAATGAAGCGTTGATGGGCGAAAGCCGACGGTCGATCCATGACCCCGACGCTAGCCCCAGGACGCGACTGGGGGCATGCCCCGAAGGACACGCCCCCATGTCATTCTGTTCGATTGCGGGTTTATCTGGAGTTCCCGAGACGACCATTCGTGCCGGCGGGGACCAGTGCCGGCGGTCGAGCCCCGAGGGTGGGTCAGCGTGGATTACGCCGAGTGGTCCAGCGCCGCTCAGCGGCCGCCCACCTCCGAAGTCCCACATCGTCTGTTGGAAGAACTGCTACTGATCTGGACCACCTCCTCTCTTCGGTAATACCGACAGTACGCCACGGATGATGCCTTTGTCGGAGACCCCGCCCGGAGAGTACGAATCCGTACCGTGGGAGTAGCATTTCCCGCATGTCCACCCCACCTGCCGGGGATCAGCCCTCACCCACCGCAATCTTTCCCGCCCGAGTAATCCACACTCTCGACCCGGCGATGCCCTCGGGTTCGGCGATCGCCGTCCGGCACGGTCGGTTCCTGGCCGTCGGCGAGGTCGACGAACTAGCCGACGTCTACGGCGGCACCGTCGACTACACCTTGGCCGACAAGGTGCTCCTACCAGGCTTTGTCGAAGCCCACAGCCACAAGGACACCGGCGGCATCTGGCAGTTCACCTACGTGGGATTCGAGGCCCGCCGAGGGCCAAATGGTCGCCTCTGGCGCGGATGCACCACCTTCGACGCCGTAATTGACCGTCTCCGCGAGGCCGACCGCCTACTTGACGACCCCGACGAACCCCTCCTGGCCTGGGGTCTGGACCCGATCTTCTGGCCCGGCGAGCGCTTCGATCGTCGACAACTTGATGCCGTATCCACCACCCGTCGGATATTTGTAGCCCACTCCAACATGCACCTTGCCACCGTCAACTCGGCCCTCATGGAACAGGAGGGCATCGGCCCGGACACCGTGGCCGAGGGCGTCCCAAAGGACGACTCGGGCCTGCCCACTGGCGAACTTCAGGAGTTCCCGGCCATGGCGCTAGCCGGCCAAACCTTCCGGTCGTTCTTCGGTCGGACCCAATCCGACGAGTCTGTCCTCATGTTCGGACAGGCGGCCCGCAACGTTGGCGTCACCACCGTGGCCGACCTCGGTACGTCCAACCTTCTGGACGAGGCCGTCATCCGCCAGTGGATCGGCCTTGCCGACGAAACCTTCCCCATGCGGACAGCCATGTTCCATGGAGCCCTGATGAGTGCGCCAGACGGTGACGAAGCCTGTGCGGCGGCCATGGTCGACCTAAGGCGAAGATCCACCGACCGTGTTCGCTTCGGCAACGTCAAGCTCCTGATGGACGGATCAATTCAGGGCGGCACAGCCCGCCTCCGGTGGCCCGGCTACCTGCACGGTGGGCCCAACGGCATCTGGCTGATCGCCCCCGAACAGGTCGCCGAACGCATCAGCCCATATCACCGGGCCGGCCTGCTAGTACACACGCACGCCAACGGCGACCAGGCCGTTGATGCCCTCTTGGACGCCTTTGACCAGGTTCAGACCGCGAACCCACTACCGGACCACCGCCACACCATCCAGCACTGCCAGATGACCACCCCGGGCCAGTACCGACGAATGAAGGCCCTCGGCATGTGCGCAAACGTGTTCTCCAACCACACCTGGTTCTGGGGTGACCAGCACCGCACCATCACCGTCGGCCCGGACCGGGCGGCCCGCATGAACGCCGCCCGGACAGCCCTAGATATCGGGGTCCCCCTGTCGATGCACTCTGACTCACCGGTTACCCCATTGGGGCCGTTGCACGTGGCATGGGCGGCCGTCAACCGTCAGACCCCAAAGGGCGAGATCATGGGTGAACACGAGCGGATCACCGTGGCCGAGGCGATGCACGCAGTCACCATGGGCGCGGCTTGGCAACTCCGAATGGACGACGCGATCGGATCCATCACCCCCCAGAAGTTCGCCGACTGCACGGTTCTGGAAGCCGACCCCTTCGAGGTCGACCCCTTAGAACTTCGCGACATCCCGGTCTGGGGAACCATGAGCGGAGGCGTGCTCCACGAAGGATCCCCGCAGACAGACGCATGACCCCCGAAGCAGCGCGCCTACCACTCACCGTCATAGGCGGCTACCTGGGCGCCGGCAAGACCACCCTGCTGAACCGCCTACTGGCTAACCCCGACGGCCAGCGCATCGCTGTGCTTGTCAATGATTTCGGCGAAATCGACATCGACGGCCGCCTCCTAAATTCAACCACCGACAACGTCCTCCGGTTGGCCAACGGCTGCATCTGCTGCTCGGTGGCCGACAACTTCGCCGAGACACTGGAGACTGTCCGAGGCTTCGCTGATCGCATCGACCGAGTGGTCGTAGAGGTCAGTGGCGTCGGCCAGCCCCACAAGGTTGCCCAATGGGGACACTCACCGGGGTTCAGCCCCGACGGGATCGTGGTGCTGGTCGACCCCTTGTCGATCCTTAGCCGAGCCACCGACCCCTACATCGGCGACACGGTGATCAGTCAAGTGACCCGGGCCGATCTGGTCGTGATCAGCCGGACCGATATAGCCAATGTCGACGAACTGGAGGCTACGGAGGCCTGGCTTGACAACGTCACCGACGCCACCGTCCTGCGAGGGCCCCTCCCCACGGCGGTACTACTGGGACCGGTATCTCGACCGCTGGGCGTCGACTACTGCCCGCCCAGCAAAGAACCCACCCCCGGTTCCGGCACGGCCGAGCCACAGCACGCAGATCACGTGACCCTCTCCCGGCGACTCGATGGGCCGATCAGCCGGCCTTCGATCGAGACTTGGACCCGGGCCCGCCCAAGTGGCGTTATCCGAGCCAAGGGATTGATCCGGGTCGACGACCGGCCCAACGATCGCACCGTCCTCCAGATCTGTGGATCATCCACCATGGTGTCGGTCGACGGCCCGTGGGACGACGGAGAGGACGCCGTGGTGGCCATCGCCCTGCCCGGCACCCCTCGGGCGGCACTAGTCAAGTGGTTGAACCTGCTGGGGTGACCCGGAAACTCCCTAACCCGAAAGGCTCACCTGACGGGTGCCGGCCTCGACTGCCAGACGGTCGGCTTCGTCATTCCACCGATCACCGGAGTGACCCTTCACCCATCGGAAATCAACGTTTCCGCGCGCCTGAACCGCTTCGACGAGCGGCTCCCATAGGTCACGGTTGGCCACCGGCTCCCTCTTGGCGTTGACCCAGCCCTTTCGCAACCACTTCTCCCACCAGCCGTCCCTAAAGCAGTACACAACGTACGTTGAGTCACTCACGACCAGCAGCGGTCCTGAAAATGCCCGCACCGCCTCCAGCGTGGCCATCAACTCCATGCGCTGGTTGGTGGTTTGAGGCTCCGACCCAGCGGCGTAGGGACCGTCGGGCACCACCCACGCCCAACCACCCGGCCCAGGATTTCCAGAACAGGCGCCATCCGTATACACGATGGTCCCCGGAGCGGTCGAGCCATCTCCCTTTGCTGCAGGATCGTCTCCGACGCCACCGGACAGGTCGAACAGTCGATCGGGGCCAGACACGACCAGCGACCTTACCGATAGACCCCACTCGCGCACGCGGACCGAGTCAACGTGAGAAACTCCAACTGTGATCGACGGCTTCATACACCAACTCCCCGACGGCGATCCCGACGAGACGCGGGAATGGATCGACTCCTTCGATGCGTTGGTCGACCAGGCGGGCCGGCGGCGGGGAAGGTTCATGCTGGCCAAACTCATGGAAAGGGCCGGCGAACTCAACGTCGGCCACGCTCCACCCACCTGGACCCCGTACATCAACACCATCGCCACCGATGACCAGCCTTGGTTCCCGGGAGACGAACATATCGAGCGACGTATCCGGGCCTTTATCCGGTGGAACGCCGCGGCCATGGTCATCAACGCGAACAAGACGGCCGACGGCATCGGGGGCCACCTCTCCACGTTCGCCTCCTCCGCGTCGCTGTACGAAGTGGGGTTCAACTGGTTCTTCCGAGGGAAAGACGACGGCCGACCCGGTGACCACGTCTACTTCCAGGGCCACGCAGCCCCCGGCGTGTACGCCCGGGCCTACCTGGAACGCCGTCTCGAGGACCACCACCTCGACCGGTTCCGCATGGAAATCGGAGGCGGCGGCTTGTCGAGTTATCCGCACCCCCGGCTCATGCCGGACTTCTGGGAGTTCCCCACCGTGTCGATGGGGCTCGGGCCGATCAACTCCATCTACCACGCTCGGTTCAACAGGTACCTCCAGAGCCGACGTATCGACAACACGTCGGAATCTCGGGTGTTCTGCTTTTTGGGAGACGGCGAGTGTGACGAACCCGAGACCCTTGGGGCCATCTCACTAGCCGGACGATCTGGCCTGGGGAACCTCGTCTGGATCGTCAACTGCAACCTCCAGCGACTCGACGGACCGGTGCGCGGTAACGGCCAGATCATCCAGGAACTAGAAGGCGTGTTCCGAGGCGCCGGCTGGAACGTGGTCAAGGTGATCTGGGGGTCAGAATGGGATGAACTGATCGGAGCCGACGTCGACGGAATCCTGCTCAACAAGTTCAACTCCACCGTCGACGGCGAATACCAGCGCCTCGCCGTCGAGGGTGGCGACTACGTGCGGGAACACTTCTTTGGCCCCGATCCCCGACTGCGGGCCATGGTCGACCACCTGTCCGACGAGCAGTTGGCCGACCTTCCCCGGGGAGGCCACGACTACGAAAAGGTCTACGCCGCCTACCGCAACGCCACCGAGGAGAGCGACACCCCGACGGTGATCCTGGCCAAGACCATCAAGGGCTGGACCCTCGGCGAGGGCTTCGAGGCCCGAAACGCCACCCACCAGATCAAGAAAATGACGACCAACGAACTGCTGGCCCTGCGCGAACGTCTGCATCTCGAAGATGAGATTCCCGAGGCGTCACTAACCGGGGACCGGGCGCCCTACTACCGACCCAACGAAGACAGCCCCGAACACGAGTACATGGTGCAGCGTCGACGGGCCCTCGGCGGCTCGATTCCCAAACGTCGGATCCGAGATCGTCGCCCGCTGACGATGCCCGATCCATCAGTGTTCGCAGGCCTGACCAAGGGATCCGAGGGTCGGGCCGTGTCGACCACTATGGCCATGACCACCCTGCTACGTGACCTCATGCGCGACGAGGCGTTCGGTGCCCGGGTAGTTCCAATCGTCCCCGACGAGGCCCGAACGTTCGGGATGGACTCGCTGTTTCGCGAGTTCGGAATCTATGCCCCGTTCGGCCAGCTCTACGAGCCGGTAGACCACGAACTGCTGCTGTCCTACAGCGAGAGCACCGACGGCCAGCTCATCGAGGAGGGCATAACTGAATGCGGCTCGATGTCAAGCTTCATCGCGGCAGGCACCAGCTACGCCAACCTCGGCGTCCCCATGGTGCCCTTCTACAGCTTCTATTCGATGTTTGGCTTCCAAAGGACCGGAGACTCCATCTGGTCGGCGGCTGACTCCCGGGCCCGGGGCTTCCTGTTGGGCGCCACGGCTGGGCGGACCACGCTGGCCGGTGAGGGCCTGCAGCACCAGGACGGCCACAGCCTGCTGCTGGCTACCTCCGTACCAGCCTGTCAAGCCTTCGACCCGGCGTTCGCCTACGAACTAAGCGCCATCATCGAAGACGGCCTAACTCGTATGTATGGACACGAGGAACCCCTCCGGAACGAGGACGTCTTCTACTACGTCACGATCTACAACGAGACGTACGAGATGCCTCCACAACCAGATCACGTAACCGACGCNGACGTGGTCCGTGGGCTCTACCTCTGGGCGGATGCACCNGACNACGAGGACGCTCCGAACCGGGCCACCCTGCTGTTCTCCGGNTCAGCACAGGGTGCAGCCCGCGCGGCCGCCGACGAGCTGGNCGACCGCTGGGGCGTAGCCGTCGACCTTTGGAGCGCCACCTCCTATAAGAGGCTCCGTGAGGAGGCCTTGGCCGTGGAGCGGCTAAACCGCCTCCACCCGCTGGAGGCTGCCGAGGTCCCGCTGATCACCCGGCTACTGGCCGACGGCGAAGGACCAGTCGTGGCCGTCTCGGACTATCTGAAGTTGGTGCCCGGCCAAGTGGCCCGTTGGATCCCGCGTCCGTACCACACCCTCGGCACTGACGGCTTCGGACGCAGCGACACCCGCGACGCTCTTCGCCGATTCTTCGAGGTGGACGCCGGCCACGTGGTCGTCGCCGTCCTCCACGCCCTATCCCGCGCGGGATCTATCGACCCGGCGGTAGTAGCCGAGGCCATCGCCCATCACGGGCTGAACACAGAGATCGCTGATCCGGGGCGTGCCGACACGGTGCCAGAACCTGGAAGCAGCGTCGGCCACGAAGACTGATCCGCCCGCCCCGTGCTCCGGCAAGTAGGTTGCGACGATGATCGCTAGATCGGGCACCTTGGCTATCACCGGAGACGAGGCAGCCGACCAACTGCTGAACACCGACCCCCTAGCCCTGCTCGTCGGGATGCTGCTCGACCAGCAGGTACCCATGGAGTGGGCCTTCAAGGGGCCAGCCACCCTGGTCGACCGACTTGGCCACCTTGAAGTGGCGGCAGTCGCCGAAATGGATCCTGAGGCGTTCCTCGAAGCATGCAGTACCAAACCAGCGATCCACCGGTTCCCGCGATCCATGGCCGGCCGGATCCAGGACCTGTGTCGTCACATCGTCGACCACCACGGTGGAGACGCCGCCGAAGTGTGGACGGGTGCAGCCGACGGGCCCGATCTGGCGAATCGCCTCCGGGCACTACCGGGCTACGGCGCCGAAAAGACAAAGATCTTCGTGGCCATCCTGGCCAAGCGCATGGGCTACCGTCCCGATGGCTGGGAGGTGGCCGCCGGACCGTTCGCCGACGATGTACCCCGCTCAGTAGCCGACATCGACGGACCGGAGGCATTGGCGACCGTCCGCGCGTGGAAGAAAGCCCAAAAGGCCGCCGGAAAGACCAAACAGCAATAACGGCCAGGCATCAACAGGTAACCCTTCGGCCACCGGTGCTTAAAGGCGAAGGACCCCCCGCTCAGCGGCCTCTAGGTACCAACGGTAGGTGTCGGCCAGGCCCTCGGCCAACGAGGTGGTGGCCGTCCAACCCAAGTCGGTCAACCGGGACACGTCCAGAACCTTACGGGGCATGCCATCCGGCCGACTGGTGTCAAAGACCAGCTCCCCCTCGGGATGCACCAAATCCCGGACCGTCTCAGCCAACTCCCGGATCGTGAGGTCGACTCCCGTACCCACGTTTACGTGGCCGGCCTCCGAATACCGGTCCATCAGGAATAGGCATGCGTCGGCAAGGTCATCCACGTGGAGAAACTCCCTACGGGCGGTGCCAGTCCCCCAGACGGTGACCGAGGCGGCGCCGGCTTCCCGGGCCTCGTGGAAGCGACGCATCAGGGCTGGTAGCACGTGACCACCCTCCAGGTCGAAATTGTCGCCCGGCCCGTAGAGGTTGGTCGGCATGGCCGAGATGAAATCGTCGCCGTACTGGCGCCTATAGGTCTCACACAGCTTGATGCCGGCGATCTTGGCCAAGGCGTATCCCTCGTTGGTGGGTTCCAGCGGTCCGGTGAGCAGGGCCTCCTCGGTGATCGGCTGGTCGGCGTGACGCGGATAGATGCACGAACTCCCCAGATACAGGAGTTTGTCCACCCCGGTCCGGTGAGCGGCCTGCACAACTGTGGAGTGGATCATCAGGTTGTCGTAGAGGAACTCAGCCGGTCGGGTGCTGTTGGCGTGGATGCCACCTACGGTGCCAGCCACCAGAAACACGTACCGAGGCCGCTCAACGTCGAACCAGGCGTCTACCGCCGCCTGGTCCCGGAGGTCCAGGGCATCACGACCCACAGTCCGCAGGTCCGAAAAACCATCGGCTTCCAGTCGACGAACGATGGACGATCCCACAAGGCCGCGATGCCCGGCGACGAACACGGGAGCCTGACGGTCGATCATGGACCGACGCTAGCCCCGGTCAGGATTCCCTTCGCGGCGCCCGATCTGTTCGGCCTCCACCCCGAAGGCGCCGATCTCGGCCATATAGGCCCCCATGAGTTCGGCCACCATGGCAACCGACGCGGCGTCCAACGGTTCATCGAGTTGCGTGGCACGAGCCACCACGTGCTCCAGCACCGTATCCAGCGAAGCGGTCGCCTGACCGGAGGCGTCAGCGGACCCGGCAGCAGTCCCGTGGGCCGCGTCACCTAGCTCCTGTCCGTGCTCGGTGGCCAATCCAGCCTCGTCAAAGACCTCCAGGTACCAGCCCACCACTGACACCACATCGTCGAGGCTGAGTTGCCCGGCCGCCTCCTCCGGAAGTCGCTCAGCAATCCAGTCAGCGGCGTCGTCGACCTCCAGCACGGCAGGTCTCAGGGTCCCACTCAGACGACTCACCGCTGAGCCCACCGCTACCAAGGCGATACCGACGACCAAGATCGCACCGATTCCGAGGAAGAGCCATGTCATGGGAGGACCATCCCCGGCCGGACCCTTCGGACGGGCTCGACGAAATCAGATCCCGATGCGCTGGGCCAGCAGTTCCCGGTGGTACGTCGGGTCGCCGAACAGCAGCTCGGAACTCTTGGCCCGCTTGAAGTACAGGTGGGCTGGGTGTTCCCAGGTGAAGCCGATACCACCATGGATCTGGATGTTTTCGGCCGTGGTGTGAAAATAGGCCTCCGAGCAATAGGCCTTGGCCAGTGAGGCAACCGACGGCAGTTCGTCGTTCAACTCGGCGGCACACCAGCCGGCGTAGTAGGCGGCCGACTTAGCTGACTCGACCTCGAGCAGCATGTCGGCGCACTTGTGCTTAATGGCCTGGAATGACCCGATTGGACGACCGAACTGGACGCGGTCCTTGGCGTACTGCACGGCAGTGTCCAGGCATACCTGGGCGCCACCGACCTGTTCGGCAGCCAAGGCCACCGCGGCAAGGTCCAGCACCCGTTCCAACACTGACCAGCCCTCGCCCTCGACTCCGACCAGCGTGGCCGAAACCCCGTCGAAGTCGAGACGAGCCTGCTTGCGGGTCATGTCCATGGTGGACAGCGCTGTGCGAGTCAGGCCTTCAGCGTCACCAGTCACATGGAACAGCGAGACACCACCGGCGGTCCGGGCAGCCACCAGCACCAGATCGGCGATGTGGCCGTCCAGTACGTACATCTTGGAGCCCGACAGGGTCCAGCCGTCTCCGTCAGCCGTGGCCTCCATAGTGATGCCACCCTCATCCCAGCGACCACTCTCCTCGGTGAAGGCCAACGTGGCAATGGTCTCGCCTGAAGCGATCCCGGGTAGCAGAGCCGAGGCAGCCGCCTCGTCACCGGCATGGATCAACGTGTTGGCAGCCAGCACGACTGTAGAGAAGAACGGGGCACACAGGAGAGCCCGGCCCATCTCCTCCAGCACCACGACGAGCTCGACGTAACCGAAGCCCTGACCGCCGTGCTCCTCAGGGATGATGAGGCTCTGCAGGCCGAGTTGCTCGGCCATCATCGACCAGGTTTCGGCGTCATAGCCGGTGTCGGTCTCCATGAGCTCGCGCACGGTGGTTTCCGGCGAGTAGTTCTCAAGGAACTGTCGGACGAACTCCCGCAGCGTTTCCTGCTCCTCGCTGAATGCGAAGTTCATGTGGGTACTCCCTATTCGTTGCCGCCGCACGACGGGCTGTGGCGTGACTCATCTGGCGGTCCGAGGGCCGCTCCGTTGGCATGGTTCTACCAGCCGACCCCAACCGAGACGACATCGGGCATGGGGCGCAGTGGCGATCCGCTGCTGCCATGATGTCGCCATGGACACTGCCCCTGGATCGCAACATGCCGGGCCGTGTGCCCACCACGACCACCCCCAACTCGCCGTCCCCGGGGTGGCCCTCCACTGGTGCGACGAACAGGCCGAAATCCACCGGATCGTGGTTGGGGATTATGAAAACAACGTGTTCGTGCTGCGTTGCCGACAGACCGGCGAGTCGACCCTGATTGATGCCGCCAACGAGCACGACAAGCTCCTAGAACTGTGTCGGGAGTTGGACGTCCGGTCGGTACTGGAGACCCATGGCCACTGGGACCACATCCAGGCCGTACCCGCCGTGCGGGAGGCCGGCTACCGGGTGGCCGTGACGGCCGAAGACGCGGCGATGCTCCCCAGTTATGACGACGTCCTGGAGGACGAATCGGTGCTGGAGGTCGGACGACTGCGGCTGCACACAATCTGCACGCCGGGCCACACCCCCGGATCCATCTGCTTCCGACTGGAAGGATCTCCCATTTTGTTCAGCGGAGACACCCTCTTCCCAGGCGGACCTGGTGCCACATCCTTTGAAGAGGGCGATTTCGAAACCATTATCGGGTCCATCGACCGACGCCTGTTCGCCCCGCTCCCCCCGGACACGATCGTCATGCCGGGACACGGGTCAGACACCACCATCGGGACTGAGCAGCCGAACCTCGACGAGTGGGTGGCCCGCGGCTGGTGACCTGCTGCCGGTGTGCGGATTACCACTATCTCCATAGTGGTAATCCGGGCGCCCTCCTAGACTTGAACCGTGAGCGCACCCGGGGCCGCCGAGGCTCCCCTCTTCGAAGTTCAGGATCTGCACGTATCGACGGCCGACGGCGTGGAGATCCTGCGAGGCGTTGACCTGGTGGTCTGGCCTGGTGAACTCCACGCCCTAATGGGCCCTAACGGCTCCGGCAAGTCCACTCTGGCGTCGGTCCTGCTGGGTAGCCCCGAGTACGAAGTGACCAGCGGATCGGTGAGGTTCCGGGGCGACGAGATCACCGACTGGTCCGCCGACGTGCGGGGCCGGGCCGGCATTTTCTTGGCCTTCCAATACCCCATGGAGATCACCGGCGTGTCGGTGATCAACTTCCTCCGTCAGGCCCTTTCGGCCCGCAAAGGCATAGATCTATCGGTGCTCGAATTGCGGTTGTCGATCATGGACTGGATGGACCGGCTCGGCATGGATCCGTCGTTCGCCGACCGCCACGTCAACGAGGGCTTCTCCGGCGGCGAGAAGAAGCGAAACGAGATCCTCCAGATGGCCATCCTCGAACCCGAAATGGCGATTCTGGACGAGACCGATTCGGGTCTGGACATCGACGCACTCCAGGTGGTGGCCGACGGCGTGACCGAGGTTCGACGTGACCGCACGGAGCTCGGCGTGCTGGCCATCACCCACTACCAGCGACTGCTCGACCGACTCCACCCCGACGTAGTGCACATCCTTGTGGATGGCCGAATCGTCGAGCGAGGTGGCGTGGATCTGGCCGGCCGCCTCCAGGCCGAGGGCTACGAGGCGTTCCGCCCCGCCGCGGCCGGGGCCTGAGCTAGGAACCCAAGTGTCCACCATCTCTAGATTGGACATCGCCGCTCTTAAGGCCGAGTTCCCTCTGCTGCAACGGGAGGTCCATGGCCACCCCATCGTCTATCTGGACTCAGGGGCCACGTCCCAGAAGCCGCAGTCGGTCCTGGACGCCATGGACCGCTACTACGCCGAAATCAACGCCAACGTCCACCGTGGGGCGTACCACATTGCTGAGCGGTCCACGACTGCCATGGAGAACGCTCGAACCGCCCTCGCCCGTTTCATTGGTGCCCCATCAGCCGACGAGGTGGTGTTCACCAAGAATGCCACCGAGGCGATAAACCTAGTCGCCCACTCCTGGGGCCGGACCAACCTGACCGAGGGNGACGCNGTCCTGCTGACCATGTTGGAGCATCACGCCAACATCGTNCCATGGCAGCAGTTGGCNGCCGAGCGGGGCGTGGAAGTGCGTTGGATCCCGGTGGACGACGATGGTCGTCTCGACCTGACCGACTTGGACGCCCTGCTGGACGGTGTGCGACTACTTGCCGTCACAGCGGCGTCGAACGTGACAGGGGCGCTGCCGCCCCTCCGCCAACTGGCCGACGCGGCCCATGCCGCAGGGGCCAGCGTGCTAGTCGACGCCAGCCAGTGGACCCCCCACCAGTCCACCGATGTATCCGCATGGGACGCCGACTTCGTCGTNGTCACCGGCCACAAGATGTGCGGCCCGACGGGCATCGGCGCCTTNTGGGGCCGCCGCGAATTGCTGGACGCCATGCCGCCNTTCATGGGTGGCGGTTCGATGATCCAGAACGTGACGTTGGACGGCTTCACGCCNGCNGATGTGCCGACCCGCTTCGAGGCAGGNACCCAGCCCATCGCNGAGATCGTTGGCTGGCACGCCGCCATCGACTTCCTAGGAGACGTNGGCATGGAAGCCGTGGCCGCCCACGAACGAGACCTNACCGCCTACGCCCTACGCACCCTCACCGAGCGGTTCGGGGACGACCTAGTTATCCATGGCCCGCGCGTCGTCGAGGAACGNGGCGGCACCCTGTCACTGGCCTACCGTGACATCCACCCCCACGACCTCAGCCAGGTGCTGGACCAGCACGGCGTATGCGTACGGGCGGGCCACCACTGTGCCAAGCCGCTCATGAAAGNACTTGGCGTGAANGCCACCGCTCGCGCCTCGCTCTACNTGTACAACGACGAGACCGACGTGGACACNCTGGCCGANGCNCTGGCCGATGCTGGCGATTTCTTCGCTTTCTGACCCAACCCGCTCCGCCGATTACCCCTCTAGGAGAACTGCAACATGGCCGGACTCGAGGACCTGTACCGCGAGATCATCCTCGATCACTACCGCAGTCCCCGAAACCGCGGCGANCTCGAGGTCCCACCAGCCACCATGGCCGAGGGGTTTAACCCGCTCTGCGGCGACGAGATCCGGGTGTTCCTGCAGGTTGACGATGCCATGATCAGCGACGTTCGGATCGGCGGTCAGGGTTGTTCCATCAGCCAGTCGTCGGCATCCATGATGTCCACCGCAGTGCTCGGGAAGTCCATCGACGAGGCCCGAGACGTACTACGACAGTTCAAGGAAATGATGTCNATCCACGAGCACGGCCTGGGCGGCAGCGACGATGCCGAATCNGGCANCGNGGAGCGGCCCGGATCCTCGGGCCTNGGCGACTTGGAGGCCCTACGCGGCGTGGTGAAGTTCCCGGTNCGCATCAAATGCGCNACNCTCGGCTGGAACACCCTCGATCAAGCACTNACCNATTCTGGNGACGGGCCAAATNCCTGATTCAGCNGTCGANCCAAACCGAAGTTGACCGACNACCTGGCTGGTTAGCCTGCGCCTTCCGGTCACNAGGCCTCAACCCAGCGCGTCGACCGCCTCAGCGAAGGCCACGTCGAGGTGGGTGAGCCCCCCNGCNCTGTGGGTGGTCACGACNACGTCCACCCGGTTCCACGAGTTAGACCAGTCCGGATGATGCTGCAGATTCTCGGCGATGATCGACACCTGTTCCATGAATCCCCAAGCCTCAGCGAAGTCNGCGAANTCCCAGGTCCGNCGGAGTCGGTCATCCTCGACCGTCCAGTTGGGCAATTTNCGAGGCAGAGCCTCGCATTCGACCTCGGTCAGCGGCGTGGGAGTGGCCATATCNGAAGANNACGGATCGNTCAAGCTAGAGGATCCGCAAATGGATCCTCACCGAAACCAGCGTCAGGCCCATCCAGGTGGCTCACGCCCGTCGGCAGCCCCACTGAGGCTCCTGCCTCAGCCAAGACCCCGGCGTAACCTTCGGCCTCCANGCGCTCAGCCATTTCCGGTCCTCCGGCGGCCTGGATGCGCCCGGCNGCCAGCACATGCACCCGGTCAGGCTCCAACACCTCCAGCAGGCGGCTGAAGTGGGTGATGGCCAACACTCCTAGGCCGTCCTCCTCGGTGGCCTCCTGGATCCTTCGGGACACAGCAGCTAGGGCGTCCACATCCAANCCCGAGTCGATCTCGTCAAGCACGGCATANTGCGGTTGGAGCGCACCGAGCATCAGCATTTCGTTGCGCTTCTTCTCCCCACCCGACAGNTCCACGTTCANAGGCCGAGACACGAATCGCTCGTCGAAGCCAATCCGGGCCGCCTCNGCCACCAGCGCNTCGTGGATGCCCTCGGCGGCNCGACCGTCGGTCCGGGTCGCTTCGGCCACCACTGACTCCAGGCTTACGCCGGGCACCTCTGTTGGGTGCTGCAGNGCTANNAACAGNCCGGCCCGGGCCCGCTGCCACGTCGGTAGTGCCAGCAGGTCGACTCCGTCGAGGGTCACTGACCCACCTGTCACCTCGTAGCCGGGGCGCCCCATGATCACNTGCGACAGCGTCGACTTACCCGACCCGTTGGGGCCCATGACGGCATGCACCTCGCCTGGACGTATCTCCAGGTCGATGCCGTGGAGGATGTCGGNGTCACCCACCCTGGCCATCAGGCCCTCGATCCGCAAAACGCGCTCTGCCGATTCGTTCATCGGTTGACTACCCCGTCCTCGGCGAGGGTCACGAATACCTCGTCGGCGACCACCGTCGTCTTGTGCACGGCCACCGGCCGGATCGCTGGAAGAGTAAGCGCCTCACCGGTCCGCAGGTCAAAAAGGCTGCCGTGCTTCCAACATTCCAGCGCGCACTCGTCGGCATCGACCTGGCCTTCGGCAAGAGACACCTCGGCGTGACTGCAAGTGTCGTCTATGGCATGTACCTGGTCGTCAAGCCGGACGAGGGCCACAGGATGGCCGTCAAGCACCACACGCAAGGCGGCACCGGCAGCCAGGTCAGCCAGGGCGCAGGCTCGGATACCGCTCACGAGGAGGTCTCCGCCCCAGACTTGGCGTCTCGCCGATCCAAACGGTCGGCCAAGGCGTCACGGAGGGTCTCAGCCACCGCCGGATGAGGCGCCAGATCCGCCACATCCTCAAAGAATCCCTCCAAGAGGAGGCGTTCGGCCGCCACCGTAGGCACGCCGCGGCTCTCCAAGAAAAAGCGCTGGTCCTCGTCGACGGGCGACACCGTCGAAGCGTGGCTACACACCACGTCATCGGTCTCGATCTCCAGATTCGGCACGCTCTCCGCCCAAGCTTCAGAGGACAGTTTCACGTTGCGGTTGGTCTGATGGGCCACCGTTCGGACCGCCTCGGGGCGCACCCGAATCAACCCCGTGTACACCGACCGTGACGAACCATCCAGGGCTCCCTTGAACAGAAGTTCACTACGCGTGTCAGGGGCCGCGTGGTCCTGAAAGGTCCGGAAGTCCAACGTCTGGTCGTCCTCACCGAAATAGGCAGCGACCAGTCGGCCCTCAGCGCCACGACCAGCGAGCCTGCAGTCGATACGGGTCCGGGCGTAGTCGCCTCCCAGCCCAGCAGAAAAAGCGTCGATGCGTCCTGACTGCCCAACCCGAAAGGCCTGGTGACCTAGCTGGAAGACCCGAGGGCCGAGTTCCTGGACCAGAGCATGGTGCAAGTGTCCGTCGCGACCCACCGTTGCCTCCAGCACGGGCGCCACCACAGCATCGACCTCGGTGGACGTGTGCAACTCGATCACAGTGGCCGACGCGTCGTCCCCGACTTGCACGAGCACCCGGGGGAAGATCGCGGCACCATCAGCATCGGTGAGTACGACGACGATGACCGGTGCCTCGAGACGGACCCCGTCGGGCACTACCACGGCTACCGGTTCAGGACCAAAGGCCCGGTTCAGGTGACCGAACAGATCAACAGGCTCTTCCTGAACGGCCCCGAACAACGCCTCTCCATCGGGCGCGTCACCCACCGGCCCCACGTACAGGCCTCCGTCGACGGAGTCAGAAGTACGAGAGGCCTCTGTCACCCATCCATTTCGGACGACCACGACAGCAGCCAACTCCCCGTAGGCCGAGAGGTCGTGCTGCACCGCCGTGTCCGAAGCCCGCTGACGCGCCAAGGGCTTGTAACGGTCGAAATCCAGCTCTCCGACACGGGAATAGCGCCAGACCTCCTCGTCGGTGTCCGGAGGGTCGACTGCATCCAGACCATCGACGGTCGAGCGGCGGATCGAGGCGAGCCAATCCGGTCCGGGAAGGCCGACCGATACATCGGCGGAAAAGGCGTTCAGGGCGGTACCTCGGAGCCGGTCCAGACGACCTCTCCCAGTTGGGAAGCAGTCGGGGCGGGCGGACAGGTGGTCGGTTTCGTGGGATTTACCCTACCGCCATAGGGGTAATTCCCGGACGTCCAACCGAATGCCTGGGCAAGAACGTCGGTACTCAACTAGGTGCATGAGGTGGCCAGGTTGAATCTTGTATGCGCCTCGTAGGTGAGGAGGTCGGGCTCCTTGATGCAGATGATTCGACCGATCCGGCAGCCCGCGAACTCGCCCTTGTCGATCAACCAGTAGATCATCTTTGGTACCACCCCGAGCCGGGTCACCACATCGCCGACCCGGGACTCGACCGATGCCACCGACTGGTCGGCAGACAAGTTGTCCGTGGGGCCTGGCCTCTTGTCCGTCCCAATGCCTGAGAGCATTCTCGATTCGGTCTCCTGTGATCTACTCACGGGAATGAACCGTTCTGAGCCCTCCAACTATGTGGCATCGAATCGGACTGTCTGGGACAACTGGGCCGACGAGTACGTGGTCGCCGGCAGGCGGGGCTGGAGCGCCGAACAGCCCCAGTGGGGGATCTACGGCGCCCCAGAAACTGAGGTCGGGTTGATCGACAGTTTCGATGGTGGCGATGTGATCGAGTTGGGGTGCGGAACGGCTTACGTCTCGGCATGGCTAGCACGACGGGACGGACGACCGGTCGGGATCGATAATTCATCGGCGCAACTAGCGACTGCGGCAAGTTTCCAGAAAGAGTTCGACCTNCGGTTTCCNCTCATCCATGGTGACGCNGAGAAGTTGCCGTTCTCCGACGAGAGNTTCGACTTCGCNATCTCCGAGTACGGNGCTGCCATCTGGTGCGANCCGTACCGATGGNTTCCCGAAGCGGCAAGGGTGTTGCGNCCCGGAGGCCGCTTGGCATTTNTAGGGAACTCGGTATTGCTGGTGCTTTGCATGTTCGACGACGACGCTCCAGNCAGCGACCGGTTGCANAGTCCNCAATTNGGCATGCATCGCTGCGAGTGGCCGCCTGANCCGTCGGTCGAGTTCCACATCTCCCATGGTGACCGCATCCGACTCTTGCGCGACTGCGGATTCGAAGTCGAGAACCTCATCGAACTTGAACCGCCTGTCAGCGCCGAAGAAGCCCGTTATCCATTCGTCAGCCTCGACTGGGCAAGGCAATGGCCGATCGAGGAAGCATGGATNGTCCGAAAGACAGGTTGACCAGAGCCGTCAGAGAGTTGCTTCCCGAAGTTGGCTCACTCGGTCGTCAGCGTCGGGCAGGTAGCAACCTTGTGCCTGTGCCCATCGTGGCATCTCACCCTACGCGGTGATGGAATCCAGCCATGGCACGAGTCGAGTTGGAGTCACCGGTCACCGGTGTGGTCTGGAAGGTGACGACCCCGCCGGGAACCTCGGTNATCGTCGGCGACACCGTGGTGATCGTGGAGTCCATGAAGATGGAGATCCCCATCGAGGCCACCGAGGTCGGCATGGTCACCGAGGTGCTGGTATCCGAAGGCGACCAGGTATCCGAGGACGACCCAGTCGCCCTCTTGGAGACCGCCTAANCCNGAACCGACCTCAGGGCCGGTAAGGAAAGCCCGCCGGGCCCGGCGTNCGAAGAGGCGCCGCCAGGTTGGCGAACTCACAAAGCAGTGGCCGGGTCTCACGCGGGTCGATGATCTCCTCCACGAGGAAGGCCTCNGCGGTCCGGAACGGTGACCGCACCCTGTTCAGCCGCTCAGTNATCTCAGCCAGCAACGCCTCAGGATCATCNGCTGCCTCNAGGTCGGACCTGTAGGCAGCCTCGACCCCACCCTCTACGGGCAGTGACCCCCAGTCACCAGAAGGCCAGGCGTACCGGCACTGAAACCGGTGTCCTGGCGAGTGGGCGGCGCCAGCCACCCCAAACGCCTTGCGGACTAGCACCGAACACCAAGGGACGGTGGCCTGGTACACGGCTGCTAAAGCCCGCGAGCCGTGGCGGATGGTGGCCTGCTGTTCAGCTTCAGTTCCGATCACGAACCCCGGGTTGTCCACCAAGTGCACGACGGGCAGGTGGAAGGTCTCGGCAAGATCCAAGAAGCGAGTCACCTTCTGGGACGAGTTCGCTGTCCATCCGCCGCCATAGTGGTAGGGGTCTCCGGCCATTAGGGCGATCGGCCAGCCGTCCAAGCGAGCCAGCCCACATATGGCCGAACGCCCGAAGGCCCGACCCATCTCGAAGAAAGACCCCTGGTCGACCACCGAGTCGATGATCGACCGCATCTGGTACACCTGCCGCCGATCACGGGGCACAGCGTCCAACAGGGAATCATCGGTCCGACCGGGATCGTCGGTGACCGGCCCTCGTTCAGCCAATTCGTGGACAGACGAAGGTAGGTAGGAGAGGAACTGGCGAACCCGCTCAAATGCCTCCCCCTCGGACTGGACCTCGTCGTCGACCACGCCGTTACGTGTGTGTATGCGACTACCGCCCAAATCCTCCTTATCGACCGCCTCGCCACCCATCCGGTTGACGACCGGCGGACCGGCGGCAAACAGGTGCGACATGCCCTTCACCATCAGTGAATAGTGGCTGGTCACCGCCCGGGCCGCCCCC
Organism: Acidimicrobiaceae bacterium; assembly: GCA_002714485.1. Lineage (GTDB taxonomy): Bacteria > Actinomycetota > Acidimicrobiia > Acidimicrobiales > MedAcidi-G1 > UBA9410. The sequence goes on along the minus strand of PAXM01000012.1, from coordinate 16,233 downwards.
AGCCCGGCCACTGACCCGAGGCACAGCGCCACAGTAGGCACGGTGGCCAGGTTAGACACCACGTGCTCCCAGCCAGGATTCATCGGGACGTAGGTACGTGCTCCCCGCCCATAACCACCGTCCCCCTCGGAGACCTTCTTGGATGGGTCGGTGTCAAGCGTCCGAACCGATCCCCCGCCGCCGGTGCCGTCGATAAGACGGATGATGGGAAGGCGCAACTCACCGGCCATCTTCTCTGCTGCCACTTGCTTGCCAATGATCGCTGCGTCAGCAGCTCCACCACGCACGGTGAAGTCGTCGGCTGCCACCACCACGGTCCTCGCGTCTACGCGGGCCCGACCAAACAAGAAGTTGGTCGACCGGAGGTCCACCAGTTCACCGTCAGTGTCGTAGGTCGCACTCCCGGAGACCTTCCCGATCTCGTGGAACGATCCCTCGTCTACCAGGGAGTCGATGCGCTGGCGCACATCCATTTTCCCACGGTCATNCTGCCGGGCCACCTTCTCGGGACCGCCCATCTGCTCGACCATCGACTCACGCCGGGCCAGTTCGTCGAGNTCAGGTTGCCAGANGCCCNCCCCGNCCNGTCCNGTNGACTCCGNNGGGTCACCGATNAAGCCCTCGTTCACATCGCTCACCCCGGCCGGAGTTGGGTNAGNGCCCGGGTGTTGTCCCGNAGCACCATGCGCCGNTCGCNNGNGGTCAGGCCCGCCACCTCAGGTAAATAGTCCAGCGGCGTGGGCATACCCTCTATGTGGGGCCAGTCCGAACCGAAGATCACATGACCGGCGCCCATGAGGGCCACTACCTCGTCGAGGTCGTCTTCCCAGAACGGGTTCATCCAGACGTGCTCACGGAACAGGGCCACNGGGTCCTCGTCGAACCAGTGAGGCGACTTGTGNGCCTGCTGNTCGAGCTTGCGGAACATCGGTGCGAGGTAGTCCGCACCGTTCTCCACCGAGGCGATACGCAGGTTTGGGAANCGGGTGTACATCTTTTCCATCGACATGGTGATCAGCCAGTCGTGGGCGGCCCGCTCGATGTTGAAGGCCTTGATNGACGGCCGGTACCGGCCGGTACCAGCGGACACGCCGGACGCCGAGAAGCCGTCCTCGGCGTAGCCCTGGGTGGAGTAACCGCTGTCACCGGCGTGCACCACAGTGGTAATCCCAGCCTCGGCCACCCGGGACCAGAACGGGTCGAACATCGGGTCACCGGGCGACCTCGGNCCGNTGACCGTCCACACCGCTGCAGGCCGCATCACGATGGTTCGCGCCCCTTGGTCCAGGCACCATTCCAGTTCAGCTACCGCCANNTCCACGTCGGCCAGCGATAGGTACGGGGAGCCGAAGATTGCATCGCGGTAGTCGAAACCCCAATCCTCCAGCAGCCACCGGTTGAAGCCCACCATGAGCGCTCCGACGGCCTCCACATCATCCTTCAGGAGCTCCTCGTAGAGCACCCCGAGCGTCGGGAAGAGCCACACGGCCTCNAGGCCCTGTTCGTGGACGACAGCTAGCCGGGCATCNCGNTCNACGTAGGCAGCGGGCAGTGGCTCGCGATCCTTCANGAGTTCCAGTGGGTTCTTCCCGTCAGGGTTTCCCCGNAAGTAAGAGTGCAAAGCGCCAGGCTTGGCAATGGGATTCCAGGTCGGGTTGGCCACAGCGTGGGACAGGCGACCACCCACCAGGTGATGCCGACGGCCATCGATCTCCACCCACTGCACTACGCGCGGCTTCATAGCCTCGGGCACGTGCCGGATAAAGGCATCCTCAGACTCGTAGTAGTGGTTGTCACAGTCGAATGGACGAAAGTCCGGTTCCAGATCGACATCCACTGGTGAACCCGTCATGAGCCGGGACAGTACCTACCGACTGGGAACGGGGCCGAACGGGGCCGGCACTAGTCTCAGGCACATGAGTGAGGGGAACCAGGCCCCATACGCCTTCGACACGCTGCTGGTGACGGTCGACGACCANGTGGCCACCGTGGTGCTTAACCGGCCCGAGGCCCACAACGCCTTCACCGCTGACATGCAGCGTGACTGCCAGGCCCTGTGGAAGACGATCCGGGCCGACGACGACGTCCGAGTAGTAGTTCTTACCGGGGCCGGCGATCAGGCGTTCTGTACCGGCATCGACCGCAACGAGCCGTTCACTGCGCTGGACGACACCCCCGCCTTGTATGGGACGTCCAACAACTTCATGTACGACGACCCGGGCGACTGGCTCGGGCCCAAGTCCAATGACCTCTGGAAGCCGGTGATCGGGGCCGTCAACGGCATGGCCTGCGGCGGGGCCTTCTACTTCTTGGGCGAATGCGACGTGCTGGTGGCCGCCGAGCACGCCACCTTCTTCGACCCCCACGTGACCTACGGGATGCCTGCCGTCTACGAACCCATGAAGATGCTGGGCCTCATGCCGTTCGGCGAGGTCATGCGGATGTCACTGACCGGTAACGGCGAACGGATCTCGGCGGCGACGGCGCGGGAAATGGGTCTGGTATCGGAGGTGGTGCCCAGTAACCAGCTGGCCGAGGCGGCTGACCGGCTAGCTCGAACCATTGCCGCCAACCCACCGTGGGCCGTGCAGGGCACCCTGCGCTCAATCTGGGCGGCCCGGGACCTTGGACGGCTCGGGAGCCGGACCATGGCAGCGTCGATCTTGAGCGCCGCGACCGATAAGGCTGCCTTGGCCTCGGGTGCGGAGGGATTCAGCTCTGGCAAGCGCCCAGAACCGCGAATCCGCTGACCCGTTGCGTCAGATCTCAGGGGGCTCTTCGGCCAACAGGGCGGCGATCCGAGGTGCCCATAGTTCGGCCAACGACTCACCTTCGTAGTCAGCCTCGTAGGTAGCTTCGATGAGCACTGCCCGATATGCCTGCAGAGCCAGTACGACCTCGCAGTCCACGAGGAACGCATCCAAAGGGTGGTCGTCCACACCGGTGCCCAACAGGTGGGCGTGATAGTCACCGCAGGCGACGAGAAAGGTCTCCCGGGCGTCAGGCCCCGGAGGGATGCTCTCCGAGAGTAGATAGGCCACGTCGCCGGCCGGACGGCCAGAGCCCGACACGCCGAAGTCGATCAGGACTAGACCCGCATCGGTGAACAGCATGTTGTCGGTGCGACTGTCACCGTGGCGCAGAGCCAGTGGCTCGTCCAGGTGGGCTGCCAGTCGCTCGATGTTGTCGCTAAACCAATCAGCGTGGTCCATGAACCGTTCGGTGAACAGATCGGGACGGCGGACCACCACCTCGTCGCGCCATGCCCGGTAAAGCCCGTTCATGACATTGGGCATCTGGGAGACCATCGACCACTCGAGGACCGCCGGGTCGGCCAATAGCGGATCCCTCCAGAAGTGGGCGTGCAGACGCGCCAGAGTGTGCAAGATCTCCGCCAGATCCTCGGCCGGCGGGAGAGCCTGGGCGGTGGTGATTCGAGCGTCGGGCACGTATTCAAGCACCAGGGCGTACCGGCGATGGGAGGCCCGGATTAGTTTCCGGGCATGCCGCCCGATGAACCGCACTACCGCCTCTGGTAATCCGTCGACCAACCGCTCGCGGCGCTTTCTGGAGGCCGTCGACGGGCCAGGATCCCGGATGGCGTGAATCAGTCGGGGTACCCGGATTGGCACCAGATGGGCCAGACGCTCGTAGAAGTCGAACTCCCGGTCGTAGCCTCCCTCGGCTTCGGCCAGCCCGCGGTTACCGACGTTCTGGCTCGGGAACTTAACGAGAACGGCTGCCGGGGCGTCGTCCTCGACAACGTCCCACGTCAACCCCACCCGGAGGGTCTGGCCGGTGAATCCGACGCCCGAGCCGGGGCTCCCGACTTCGAAGTCCAGCACCTGTGCCGTGGTGACCAGGCCCGAGGACCTCACCACGTGGGTCAGCCAATCGGCGGTGATCTCCTCGACGGACTGAGGGATACCGACGGGAAGACGTTTTGGCACGACCGGCGGGTTCCCTAGGTCAGCCTGAGACGGGCGGTACCGCCATCCGTCGAGGGCTCTTTCGCCGGTGACAGGACATGTCCGATGACCGCTGCTGTGTGGCCGGTCGCCAACAGGGCGGACATTGCCTCATCGATCCGATCAGACGAGACCCCGAAGACCAGGCCCCCTGATGTCTGAGCATCAGCCATCAGCAGAGCTTCCAACTCATCGTGGTCACCCCGATCCAGTCCCCGATCCAGCAGATCTTCCGCCCACGCTAGGTTTCGGTGACTCCCCCCAGGCATTGCCCCTGACTCGGCCAATTCCCGGGTACCGGGCAGTAGAGGCACCATCGATACCTCGACTACGCCGTCAACGCTCGATTCAGCCATGGCGCGCCCAAGGTGACCGAGCAACCCGAAGCCAGTCACGTCGGTGGCCCCGGTGGCACCGACGGCCAAGGCCACGCTCGCGGCCTCGTCGTTAAGCCTGGTCATCGAAGCCACCGCTGCATCGACCACCTCGGCCGGAGCATCGCCCCGTTTGATGGCCGTGGTGATCACGCCCACCCCGAGTGGCTTTGTCAACACCAGCAAGTCTCCGGCGCGAAATCCGGCGTTGGTTAGCAACCGGCCGGGGTCGGCTTCGCCCACGACGGCCAAGCCGAACTTGGGCTCCGGGTCATCGACGGTGTGGCCACCGGCGATGACGAACCCGCCCGCGTCGGCGACGTCCTGCGCTCCAAGCAGGACGTCTCCCAAGAGTTCGGTCGACAGCTCCTCGCTGTTCCACCCCACGAGGTTGAGGGCCAGCAGTGGCCGGCCCCCCATGGCGTACACGTCGGACACCGCGTTGGCAGCTGCCACCTGACCCCATGTCCGGGCGTCATCGACGACCGGTGTGATGAAGTCCGCGGTGACCACCAGGGAGCGGTTGTCGTCTAGTCGCCAGACGGCAGCGTCGTCGCCAGTAGCGGTCCCCACTAGTAGGTCGGGATGGTCGACAGGCGTCAGACGGCGCACAACGTGCGCCAGCTCACCGGGGGCGAGCTTGCAGCCTCAACCAGCGCCGTGACTGAACTGGGTCAACCGGCGGTCGTCCACCATGTCGTCACCCCCTCCCCACGTCGCGTGCACCGGCCACCGTAGGCGCCGGGTCAGGCCGCTCCGATGACACCCCGTGATCGGAGGTCGGCCAGCTCAGCTTTACCCAAGCCCAGTTCAGTGGCCAGCACGTCATCGGTGTGCTCGCCCAACCACGGCACTCGGGTATCGACGGCCTCGGGTACCTCGGAAAGCTTGACTGGATTACCGGGCACCAGCACCGGTTCCGGGGCATCCCCTGGCATCGTCTCGACCAGCATGTTCCGGACCGCCAAGTGGGGGTCGGCAACCACCTGGCCCGGGGTCGCCGACGGCCCGCAGGCCATACCAGCACCGGAGAGTACGGCGACCACTTGGGCGGTGGTCCGGTTGGCCGACCAAGCCTCTATGGCAGGACGTAACAGTCCGTCAAGTTGGTCCTGCCAGCCAGCTCGTGTGGCTAGCCGCTCATCTTCGACGAGCTCAGGCCTACCGATCTCGGTGCACAACACGGCGAAGTGGTGCTCGCGCACGCACTGCAGCACGAAGTAGCCGTCGGAAGCCGCGAATGTGTCGACAATCCCCACGCCGCTCCCCCACTCGCGCTCTATACCCATGGAAAAGAAGTTGACCACGATGTCGGTCATGGCCACCGTGGCGTCCAGCATGGCCACGTCCACGTGCTGGCCGATGCCGGTCCGGTAACGCTGACGCAGTGCGGCAAGCACGCCAACCGTGCCGAACAGAGCCGAACTGATGTCGCCCAACGCTCCTACCGGGTTGGCCGTCGGGGGGCGCCCCGTTGCCCGCTTGAACTCGTATATCCCCGACATCCCTTCGACAATCGACGCGTAGGCCCCCATGTCCCGGTAGGGCGAGGACGGATCCTGTCCGAAGCCCGACACCGAGAGGTAAACCACCCCGGGGTGAGCGGCTCGTACCGCCTCATAGCCGATCCCGAGGCGATCAGCCGTTCCTGCCCGGAAGTTCTCACCGAAAACGTCGAAGTTCCGGGCTAGACGAAGCACCAGTTCGACGCCTTCAAGCTGCTTCAGGTCGATGGTCACGCTGCGCTTGTTGAGGTTGTTTCGCAGGAAGGTGGCGCCCACCGAACGGCCGTCGGGGTCACGAACAGCAGGCAACGAGCCACGCCCGCTGTCTCCAGTGGAAGGGTGCTCGACCTTGACCACCTCGGCGCCCAGTCGTGCCATCAGTTGGGTGGCAAATGGCAGAGCCGCCATCTGCTCTACAGCCAGGATCCGGATACCGTCCAGTGGGCGGCCGACTGATCCCGCCACCCCCTCCTGATCACTCGGCCGGCCCTCGTCCGTCATCCCTTCGATGCTCACAGACCCGTTGGCCGGTTGACGAACCGGCTTGCCTCGGGCGAGAAGAACCAACCTCCACCGGCCAGGGTGCCGCCGTCGACAGGCACATTGTGGCCGGTCACAAACGAAGACAGATCGCTGGCTAGGAAGAGGGCCACTCGGGCCTGGTCGTCGGGCCAGCCCAACCGGCCCACCGGTGCCCACGACTCCCAGAGGTGATCGCCGGTCGCCGACGGGCCGTCCTCGGCCAGATAATCGACCTGGGGGGTCTGGGTCAGGTCCGGTCCGATGCCGTTCACCCGGATCCCCCGACGACCTTACCCAACCGCCAACGAGCTGGTGAAGTGGGCCGCTCCGGCCTTCATAGCCGCGTAAACGGGTTCCCCCGGAAAGCCCCGCATGCCCTCGACGGAGTGAACATTGACGATCGACCCTCCGCCACTGTCGATCATTGGCTGGAGAAAAGCCCGGGTGACCCGGAAAAGGTGCTCGAGGTTGGCGGCGTACATGGCTGACCACGACTCAGGACTGGAATCGTGGAACCGAACCAGCGGGCGGTGGTCTCCGACGTTGTTGACCAGTACGTCGATCCGGCCATGTTCGCCGAGTACCTCACCCCGTAGATCCTCGACCTCAGCGTCAGACCGCACGTCGACCACGTGGGCACGTGCCACTCCCCCTGCCGCTTCGATGTCTTCGACGACCAGGGTCGCCACATCAGGATCGGAATCGACGACCTCCACGAGTGCGCCATGCGCTCCAAACAGCCGGGAGATGGCTCCGCCGATACCCGCTCCGCCTCCAGTCACCACGGCGACCCGCCCGTCCAGCAGACGGTACCAGTCGTCGATTGGTGGAACCCTCGACGGATCCTGAGTGGAGGCGGCCAAAGGCCCCGCCGACTCGGGGTCGGTCACGCTGCTAGCCCCGCAAGGCCATACAGCAGCCGGTCCACGTCCTCGTCGGTCGTGTAGATGCTGATACCAGCCCGTACGGCTCCCGCCTCGGCGTCCAGGCCGAGTGGGACCATGGCGTCGACCGCGTAGTTGTGACCGTCCCAAACGGCGACGTGCTGCCTTGCCAAGTGTTCGGCGACCGTCGCCGGAGTAAGCCCGGACACCTCGAACATGAGCGTAGGAGCCCGATCCGCCGCATCCGGTGGACCAACCACACGGACCCTGTCGATGGCGTGCAGGCCGTCGAGTAGCCTCCCGAACCGCACCGCCTCCGACGCTGCCACATCGTCCATCCCCACGGACAGCAGGAAATGGGCGGCCGCTTCGATCCCAGCCAATGCCTCCCACGACGGCGTGCCGTACTGGAGGCGGCCCGGGCCACGCTGAGGCGCCGCCCGCCCCGTATAGACGTCTAGTTCGTCGAGAAGACCTGGCTCAACCCACATGATCCCGGCGTGGGGCCCGTACCACTTGTATGACGACGTGGTGTAGACGTCACATCCGAGAGTCGTCACGTCCACCGACCGGTGAGGTGTCAGGTGCACCCCGTCGACCACCACTCTGGCGCCCGCTTCGTGGGCTGCCTCGACCACGGCCGCCACATCGGGGATAGTGCCCACCGCGTTGGACGAACCAGTCACGGCCACCCAGCGGGTCGATGGCCCGATCAACGACGTCACTGCCTCGACCTCTAGGCGGCCGCTGTCGGAATCGAATGCGGCCATGCGGACCGTCGCCCCAGTGTCCTCGCTCAGCAACAACCATGGCGACACGTTGGAATCGTGGTCCAACGTGGTACAGACAATCTCGTCACCAGATCCGAGGCCCCGACCGATGGCCCGGGTGAGGGCCATCATGTTGGCTGTCGTACTGGGCCCGAACACCATGCCGCCCGGATCAGCCCCCAGGAGTCGCCCCATCACCTCGCTGGTCCGCTCCACAAGTGCATCACATGCATCGGCTGCCGCAAATGCCCCGTGAGAATTGGCGTTGCGGCCACTGCGCTGCCATTCAGCAGCCGCTTCGATGGCCGCGTCCACCACCTGGGTCCCGCCCGGGCCGTCAAATCGGGCCCACCGAGCTCCGATCCCGCCGACGATTCCAGGAAAACGGCTGCGTATGTCGCTGAGATCAGTCATCGTGAGGCACGCTAGTGGTGCCCCGATCACCGGAAGGAGTCGTGTGGAGGCCTGGGAACTCGATGCCCGCGAACAGATTCGCGACCTAGTCGCCTCGTACAACGCCCACGGTGACCGGGGCCGATTCGACGAGGTAATGGCTCTGTTCGCCGATGACGCGGTGATGGATGTGGGCGACGGGCATACCTACAGCGGCATCCAAGAGATACGGACCATCTTCACCGAGACCCAAGAGTCCGTGACTGACGGACTCGATAATGACACCACCAAGCCCCGCTACCTCCAGCACCACACCTCTATGCCGGCCATGACCTTTGAGAGCTCGGACGCCGCTAGCGGGCAGGCCTATTTCACGGTTATGACCGACGTCGGCGTGGACCACTGGGGGCGCTATCAGGACGCCTACCGAGTGATCAACGGCCGCTGGCGCTTCACCGCTCGGCGGGTGCGCGTCGATGGCACCACCCCCGGAGGCTGGGCTGACCGTCGCCTCCACGGTGGCACCGGATTGAGCACCCCTGACCGTCTGGCGGCCGAGGCCGACATCCGCCAACTGGTGGCCCGCTACGCGCTGGCCACCGATCAGCGTGACCTCGACACCCTGGTGGACCTATTTATCCCGGACGTAAGGGTGGGCTGGCACCCATCGGGTGAACCCGCGACCGGCCACGACGCTCTCCGAGAGAACCTTTCTGCCCAATTGCGAGCCATTGGGGTGACCATCCTGCACGTGGGTACACACCAGATCGCCCTACAGGGTCCGGCCGAAGCCACCGGCCACGTCTACTGCCGGGCCGAGATTCAAGACGGCGAACGCTGGATACACCAGTCGATCCGCTACGACGACCGGTATCGCCGGGTTGACGGCCACTGGCTATTCGTGGGACGACGACACCAACTCTTCTATGGCGCCGAAGTAGGCGCTAACCCATTGCACCTACCTCCGGCGGATTGGCCGGCCAACCACCACGGCTGGGGCACGCTGCCCGAATCTGATCCGACCTGGCAAGCGTTCCAACAGGACCAGTCGCCGTGAACGACCCGGCCGGCGGATCGGCTGATCAGCTAGCCGTCGAACCAACTGGACGGCAGATCGCCGATACCATCCTGGCGGGCTTCGTCGAGTACATGGCCAGATTCCGTAAGGTGTCGCGCCGGGCAGGCACCCACTTCACGAACCGGGAGTGGGACGCTCGGGAGCACGACGCCGACCAACGACTCCTAATGCACCGGTCCACTGTCCTGGCCACCGTGGACAGAGTCCGACCACTGGTCGACGGTGTGGCCGATCGACGGGGCGTCTGGCGGGCCGGACGCAGCCACTACAAGGAACGCATAGTTGACCGCAGCGACTTCGGTCTGGCCGAGACGTTCTTCAACTCGGTGACCCGACGGGTCTTCACCACCATCGGAGTCGACAACGACGTCGAGTTGCGTTGGTTCGGTGCCACCACTATCCCGCGAGGCGAGGGCCGAGCCGAGTTATTCACCACGGCCACACGGGTCCGTGACACAGCTGCAATGGTAAGAGAGATCCTCGAGGCAGCGGCCTTCGATGCCCCGTGGGCCGACGTAGAAGACGACGCACGGCGAACCGCTGCACGCATCGACTCATTCCTCCTAGAAGAGTGGGACAGCCTCTCGGCCGACGGCATAGACATGTTGCGGCCCGTCTTCTACCGCAACAAGGGCGCCTATCTGGTCGGGCGGCTCTGGCAACAGAACCGGGTGACACCCATCGTCATCCCTGTGGTGCACGCCAACGACGGCCTCCGGGTCGACACGGTGCTGGTCACCGAGTCTCACGCTAGTCGGCTGTTCAGCTTCACCCGGTCTCACTTCTTCGTGGAATGGTCCAACCCGTCCGAGTTGGTGGGCTTCCTCAAGTCGCTACTACCCATGAAATCCCTTGCCGAGCTCTACACCGCGATCGGTTTCCCCCAGCACGGCAAAACCAGCCTCTATCGGTCGCTTTACCGGCACCTTGACCATTCCCATGACAAGTTCGTCCGGACCCGCGGCACTCCGGGCATGGTCATGGCCGTCTTCACCCTCGTTTCGTTCAACGTGGTGTTCAAAATCATCAAAGACCGGTTCGATCCGCCAAAGAACACCACGCGAGACGCCGTCAAACGACGGTACGAACTCGTGTACAACCACGACCGGGTGGGGCGGATGGTTGAGGCATGGGAATTCGAGAACCTCTCATTTGACAGGGATCGGTTCGACCCAGAGTTGCTCGACGAACTATTGGAAACGGCGGCCGAATCGGTCCGGGTGGTCGGCAACCAGGTGGTGATCCGCCACGTCTATTCGGAGCGCCAGGTGTACCCGCTGAACTTGTACCTACGGGAGATGTCGACCGAAAAGGCGGTGGCTGCTGCCATTGACTGGGGCTGGGCCATCAAAGACTTGGCGGCCGCCAACGTGTTCCCCGGCGACCTGTTCACCAAAAACTTCGGGGTCACCCGCCACGCCAACGTCGTGTTTTACGACTACGACGAACTAACGCTGCTCGAGGAGTGCCGGTTTCGGACCATCCCCCAAACCGACGACCCGGCCGACGAAATGCGCTCCCAGCCATGGTTCTCCGTTGAGCCGGGTGACGTTTTCCCCGAGCAGTTCCCGACCTTCATGGCCTTCCCCAGTGATGTGTCCTCTGAGGTCCGACGGCGCTTCGACGAGGTGCACGCCGACCTCTACTCAACGGAATTCTGGAGGGGAGTTCAGGACCGGCTGGCCCGAAGGGACCTGCCCGATTTCTATCCNTACTCCGAGCGCCTCCGATTCCGTCGTAAGCCNTCCAGCGACGCTGATACCAGCGCCGTCGANGCCGAGGCGCGCGGATAGTCTCAGCCGATGGCCCACCCCGTGAGGATCGCCCCATCGGTCCTGCCCGTCGACTTCGCCAGACTCGGCGAGGAGTGCCANGCCCTCGAGAAAGCGGGTGTGGACCTCATCCACTGGGACGTCATGGATGGCGTCTTCGTACCCAATCTCACCTTTGGGCCTGACNTCATCGGTTCGATCCGCCCNCTAGTNGACCTGGAGTTNGAGGCCCACCTCATGGTNGTCGAACCGGACCGATTGGTGGACCGNTATGTCGAAGCCGGCTGCTCGACGGTGCTGGTCCACGCCGAGGCGTGCAACCACCTGCACCGCACGCTCGGACACATTGCCGAGNTGGGTGCCACCCCNGGTGTGGCGTTGAATCCGCATACGCCGGCCAGCGTCATTCAGCACGCCCGTGACCTCTTGGGCGTGGTACTGGTGATGACCGTCAACCCGGGGTTCGGCGGGCAAGCCCANCTCCCNCTGGTGGACAAGGTCAGGGAAGTGGCCTCCCTGCTGGAGGGCTACGACTGCTCCATCGAGGTAGACGGTGGAATCGGACCGTTGACGGTGGCCGACATGGTGGCCGCCGGAGCCGACCGCCTGGTATCGGGTAGCGCCCTCTTCCGCGACCCTGAAGGCCTCGAACACGCTGTGTCCGACCTTCGGGCTCGGGCTGTCGCGGCGCAGGCCTGACCGGTCCCGCCGCTACCCTGCGCCCTCATGCACGCCTCGCCGGTTCCCACCACACCTGTCGCCTCAGATGGCGACACCCTCGATCACGGGCGCTTCGACGTCTACACCCGACTCCTAAAAGATCGCATCGTCTTCCTCGGCACTGACGTGAACGACGAGATGGCGAACTTCATAATCGCTCAAATGCTTTTCCTCGAGGCTCAGGNCCCCGACAAGCCGATCTGGATGTACATCAACTCGCCGGGAGGCTCGGTCACGGCCGGCATGGCCATCTACGACACCATGCAGTTTGTGGGGCCCGAGGTGGGCACCATCTGCATGGGCCTTGGAGCATCTATGGGCCAGTTCCTGCTATGCGCTGGCGCCCAGGGCAAGCGATACGCCCTCCCACACGCTCGGATTATGATGCACCAGCCCCTCGGTGGTGTCCGTGGACAGGCATCCGACATCGCCATCCAGGCCGAACAGATGGCATACACCAAGAAGATGCTCCAAGAGCGAATTGCTGGACACACTGGCCAGTCCGTGGAGACGATCGAGGCCGACAGCGATCGCGACCGCTGGTTCACTGCCGAGGAAGCCCGTGACTACGGGATCATCGACAAGGTCATAGTGCGCCGCGGCGAGATGCACTGACCCGGGTACCCAGTTCGAGCCTCGTAGGCTCAGGCGACGCGGACGTGGCGGAATTGGCAGACGCACCGGCTTTAGGAGCCGGCGCCGAGAGGCGTGGGGGTTCGAGTCCCCCCGTCCGCACGTGACCTACATGTCCACTCCCGACTCCCCCGTCTCGTCATACCAGGTCCTTGATGACCTGGTCGATGCCACTCCGACCGGCGCGGCCCGCCTCGATGGACAAGGCCGAGCCGTCCGGGTGAACGCTCGATGGGAGGCCACCACAGGACGTCCAGCCTCCCAGGCCCTGGGCGACGGCTGGACTGCAGACGTCGACCCCGACGGACGGGCTGAGTTCCTGGCCGACCTGACCAGCTCACTAGCCACCCGCACCGCGCTCCGAGGTCGACTCCGATTTCTGGCTGACGATGGAACAACCCGCTGGGTCGACCTGTCCACTAGTCCCATCGGAGATCCCCTTGGTGGCCGAACCACTGGAGATGCCGGCGCCCTCCTAACGGTGGTCGACGTGTCCGACGAGATGGACGAGGCCCGCCGGGCCCACGAGTTGACCCGGGTATTGGAGGCCACACCCGACCCAGTGGCCGTGCTCGACCCGACAGGTGAGTACGTGGTTTGGGGCAACGACGCCCTCCAACGACACAGTGTCGGTATCGCGCCTCGACCCGGCGAATCGATCAGGATCCTCGATCTACTGGACGGATGGTCCCAGGCCCAGTACGCCACCAGGGCCCTGCCGACCGTGCGGTCCGAGGGCACTTGGCGGGGTGAACTACGTCTCGTGGGCAACGCCGGCCCAGTNCCCATCTCAGCGGTNCTGGTNACNCACCGGGACGAAGANGGCGCNGTGGANGCCATCTCAGTGATGGGACGNGACCTGACCGACCTGCANGCTGCCCAGGAGCGCGTCGAGGCGTCGGAGATCCGNCTGGCNGCACTGGTGGAGCACGCCTCGGACCTCGTATGCGTGATTGGCGACGACGGCCGCATCGTCTACGCCAGCCCGGCCGTGGCCCGTGTCTTNGGNCGCGAAGCCCANGAACTAGAGGGCGTCGGNGTCACAGACCTAGTCCATCCCGGCGACCTCGGNGTACTGGAAGCCCGAGCCGCGGAGGTGGTCGCCCGCCCGGGNATGTCTCCGGCCGCCGAGGCAAGGGTGGCCCACGCAAAGGGGGGCTGGCGCCACATGGAGATCGTGGCCACCAACCTGCTGGGAAANCCGGCAGTGGCCGGTGTAGTCGTCAACGCCCGAGACGTCACCGAACGGGTCGAGGTGGCTGCCCAGTTGGAAGAGCGTGCGTACCACGACGAACTCACCGGACTCCCCAACCGTGCCCTACTCCTAGACCGCCTCCAGGATGCCCTTCACCGGGCAGCCCGTCATGACCGGATGGTGGGCGTGCTGTTCCTGGACCTCGACCGCTTCAAGGTAGTCAACGACTCCCTCGGCCACGGAGTGGGTGATGACCTNCTTCGAGAGGCAGCCCGTCGNCTNGAACGCACCATNCGACCCGGCGACCTGGTGGCCCGTCTGGGCGGCGACGAGTTNGTGGTGGTCATCGCCGACATGGTCCGCACCACCGATGCCCTAGCAGCCGCCGAGCGGATCCGTACCGCACTGGCCAGACCAGTGGAATTCGAAACCGAATCCACCGTGATGTCGGCCAGCGTGGGCATCGCCGTAGCTCACGGCACCGAAACCCCATCTGACCTGCTTCGCGACGCTGATACCGCCATGTACCGAGCCAAGGAGGGTGGACGCGACCGNGCNGTCATNTTCGGCGCCCACCTGCGGGCTCAGGCGGTCCGGCGACACTCGGTCGAACAGGAACTCCGCTCGGCGCTAGACGANGACCGNATCGAGGTCCACTTCCAACCGGTNATCCGCCTGTCCGATTCCCAGGTGGTGGGCGCCGAGGCCCTGGCCCGGATCCGGGGTTCGGCCGGCGAACTGCTACAGCCCGCCCAATTCATCGATATCGCCGAGGACACCGGCCTCATAGCCGACCTGGGCGCCCGTGTCCTGACTATCGCCATCGGACGGCTGGCCGCCTGGCAGGAGCGACTCGAAGCTGGCCCGCCTGGGGAATCACTTTCCATTGCGGTGAACGTCTCGGCCCGACAACTCTCGGATCCGATGTTCCCTCACCTGGTGGCCTCCACCGTGGCCGATAACGGGGTCAAACCATCTCAGGTGGCCCTGGAATTCACCGAGAGCGCCCTGATTGCCGCCAATCCAGTGACTGGATCGGTGCTCGGCGAATTGACCGCCCTCGGAGTTCGGATGGGCCTAGACGACTTCGGGACCGGCTTCTCTTCTCTCGCCTACCTGAAGCGGTTCCCCATCGACTTCCTAAAGATCGACCGCTCATTCGTGGCAGGCCTGAAAGAGGACGAAGTACGTGACCCGGTGTTGGCCACGGAACGGGATGGAGACGACACGGCCATCGTGACCGGCACTATCGCCCTGGCCCACAGCCTCGCGCTGAAAGTGGTGGCCGAAGGAGTAGAGACCCAAGAGCAACTAGAAATTCTGCGACGCCTGAAGTGCGACCAGGCTCAGGGCTTCCACTTCTCCGAACCTGTAACCGACGCTGAGTTCGACAGGTTTCTGGGACCCGGCCTCACCGGAGCGGGCCTCTCCCCAAACTGAATCGGGACACTAGGGGAAACGGTTCCAGGCGGGACCGGCTCGGATGCTCAGATTTCAACTAGACGCCTTGCTAGGTCCCTAAAGGCCCGGCCCCGATGGGATATCGCATGCTTTTCGTCGCCCATTTCGGCGAAGGTCCGACCGTCGCCCTCCACGGGCACGAACACCGGGTCGTAGCCGAACCCACCGTCGCCGACAGGCGTCTCGGCGATGTACCCCTCGACGGTTCCGGTGGCCACTACCTCGGACCCGTCGGGACGACGCACCAGGGCCACGGTCCGGAACCGGGCTGTCCGACGACCGCGCGGAATGCACCCCAACTCCTGCAGTAAACGGGTGGTGTTCGCCACCGCATCGCCCTCGGCCCCTGAACCATTGGACGCTGCATACCGGGCCGAATGCACCCCCGGGGCGCCTCCCAGAGCGTCCACTTCCAGGCCGGTGTCGTCGGCAACGGCTGCCTCCCCGGTCGCTTTACAAATGGCCACAGCCTTGAGACGGGCGTTGGCCTCCAACGTGTCGCCGTCCTCCACCACGTCGGGCACCCCGATCGGGCGGGGCTCGAGCACGACCAGGCCCTTGAGAACAAGCCCCATCTCGGCCACCTTGTGGGGGTTGGCGCTGGCCACGACCAGTCGAGGAGGATCCGTCACATCACGCATCGCGTGGCCCCGTCGCGATCAGCTGACGATCAGGAGCGGTCCGCGGGTGGCGTGGCCAGCACGGCCCGCTGAGCCGACACGATCTGAGCAATGCCCATGGCAGCAAGGTCGACCAGGGCATCAAGTTCAGAGCGTTCAAAGGCCTGACCCTCAGCAGTGCCCTGTACCTCGACGAACCGGCCTGAGCCAGTCATGACGACATTGAAGTCGACCTCGGCGGTGGAGTCCTCGACATAGGGCAGATCCAACCGGGGAGCGCCATCCACGATGCCTACCGAGATGGCTGCCAGTTCCTCGATGATGGGCGAAGCCGGCAG
>PAXM01000011.1 GCA_002714485.1 Acidimicrobiaceae bacterium | reverse complement strand
GCCGTTGGAAGAAATCGCCGCTCGGGGTATCGCCGCCCTGCCACCCACACTGCTGCACGCCATGGACGCTCTGGTGGCCGACAACGTCTTGCGCGCAGGCTTCGGATCGGGACGCGATGGTGACTACGTGGACTACTTCGCCGAGGTGAAGCGGGCTGAGTTCCGAGCCGTGAACGACCAGGTCGGTCCGGCTGAGATCGACCGGTACCTGACCCTGATGTAGGCGGGCTAGGAATCCTGGCCGGTGAACCTGCGAGGCCGCCCAGCACAGCGACCACGGTGAAGGCCGACAAGATGGTCTCGTCGCTTCAGCGGAGTTCGCCAACCCCCGCACGGGAACCAGAACGCCCGCGCTGGCGCTCTCTCGCGCGTCAGCCCATCTCGGTCCACTGGCCGTTCACCCACTGGTCGCGTAGTACGAACTTCTGGATCTTGCCGCTACCAGTCAGCGGGTACTCGTCGACCTCGAACCAGTGCCTCGGCGTCTTGTGCGGGGCTAAGTGCTCACGCAGGTAGCTGAACAAATCGTCCCTGTCGACGGACTGGCCGACTGCTGGCCGGACGAAGGCGGCCACCACCTCACCCCACCTGTCGTCGGGCAGGCCCACCACCGCTACCTCGCCCACCGTGGGGTGGCCGAATAGCAGTTCCTCGAGTTCCTTCGGATAGATGTTCTCACCGCCCCTGATGATCATGTCTTTAAGGCGTCCTTCGATGGTGAGATAGCCCCGCTGGTCCATGGCTGCCAGATCACCCGTGTGCAGCCAGCCGTCAGCGTCGATGGTCTCGGCGGTGGCCTCGGGCATCTCGTAGTAGCCGTGCATTACTAGGTAGCCGCGGGCGCAGTACTCGCCGACTGTGTCCGGAGGCACCGTCTCGCCGGTTTCCGGATCAATGATCTTCACCTCCACGTGGGGCATGGCGTTGCCGATGGTCGACGCCTTGTCTTCGATGGTGTCGGTGGTGTGGGTCATAGACGAAACCGGTGACAGTTCGGTCTGTCCGAACACGATGGTGAATGGAGCCTTCAGTTCCCGTTCTAGGCGCTCCACGAGCGCCGCGGGCACCGTCGAACCACCGGAGCAGATGGCATCGATGGCGGACAGGTCACGCGTGGCGAAGTCGGGGTGTTCGAGCATGGCTAAGAGCATGGTCGGTACGCCCAGCATGGCAGCCCCGTGGTAGGCCTCGATGAGTTCCAGAACCAGACCTGGATCGAATGCCTCGACCAAGACCATGGTCATCTTCATCGACACGGCGGTCAGGACCCCGAGTACGCACCCGCCGGTATGGAACAAAGGCATGGTCAGGACGTAGACGGTGCCCTCGGTGACCCCGACGCGGTCACCGGTATGGGCACCGTTGTTGACTAGGCCCCGATGGTGCAGCAGGGCACCCTTAGGGAAGCCGGTGGTACCCGACGTGTACTGAATCATGCACGGGTCCCTGGGGTCGGGGTCGACCAGTTCGCCGTCCCAGACGTCCCCCGAAGCCAAAAAGTCTTCCCAATCGTCTAGGCGGATGATCTCGCGTAGTTCAGGGCACTCTGGCTGCACGTCGACGGCTGTGCCTAGCATTGGGTTGCCCCGGAACTCTGGGAGCAGGACCAGTCCTGCCGCCCGAGACTGGTTCAGGACATACTGCAGTTCGCGAGCCTGGTAGGCCGGGTTGATGGTCACCAGGATCACCCCGGCCATGCCACAGGCAAACTCCAAAACCACCCACTGGGGCATGTTGGGGGCCCACAGGGCCACCCGCTCTCCAGGCTCGAAGCGGACCCGCAGGGCACGGGCCGCCCGTTCGGCCTCGGCCAACAAATCGGCGTAGGTCCACTCGCTGCGCTCACCCGGGTCGGCTACGCCGGCAACCACGGCACACCGGTCGGGGACCTCGGCGGCCACCTCACGAAGCAATCCACCGATAGTCAGGTCGCGCAACGGCGGTTCGGAAGGGCCGCGGGTTTCGGAGAGCGTAAGGGGGTTGGCATCAGTCATTAACGGTGACCGTACTGTGGAGGTCGCGACTGGTTCAGGGGCGGGGTTATATTCCGCAAAGTCGCCACACCGAGACAGGGGGAATGCCCGTGGGGGCACTGGACGGAAAGTCGGTAGTGGTCACCGGGGCCAGCAGCGGCATCGGCGAGGCCATTGCCCATCGGATGGTGTCCGAGGGGGCCCAGGTCGTGGTGGGGTGCCGATCCGAACCGGCGCTGAATGGTGTGGCCTGGGTGCCCACCGATGTGGTCGATCCAGTGGCCGTGGACGCCCTAGTGGCTGCCGCGATTGACCTGCACGGCGGCATGGACGTCATGGTGGCCAACGCCGGGGTCCAGATCGAAAAGACAGTGGCCGACACCACCGACGCAGATTTCGACCAGGTCATCGGGGTGAACGTGCGCGGTGTCTTCAACTGCTGCCGGGCTGCAGTGCGCCACATGAGCGACCACGGCGGGGGGTCCATCGTGACCGTAGGTTCAGTGGCTGGCAATACAGCGGATCACCGGATGGCTGTTTACAACGCATCCAAGGGGGCTGTTCACTCACTGACCCGGGCTGTGGCTGTAGACCACGGTCGCGACGGTGTGCGCTGTAACGCCATCCGACCGGGGTGGATCGCCACGGAGATGGTCGAGGCGGTATTTGCCCAGACCGAGGACCCTGAGACCATGCGGGCCGCCGTTGTGGCCCGACACCCAGTAGGTCGCCTGGGTTCACCCGACGACGTAGCGGCGCTCGCCGTCTGGCTGGCCTCGGACGAGTCGGCGTTCGTGTCGGGCAGCTTGTTCACCGTGGATGGTGGCTTGACTGCCCAAAGCCCAATCGGGAGTTGAACAAGCGGGCTCTGACTGGAGCCCGTAGCGGTCCAGACACCAGACCGGGTACCGAGCGGTCCAGCCCGGTTGGAAACGCCTCGGTCCGATGGTCGGTCATCGCCTTGACCGTAGGGGGTTTGCGCTGATGCCAGCCACGCGACGAGGCTGCCCACCATGGCCGAACTCACCACCGTGGACAGTGACGCACCGATCGACGAGGTGCTGACACACCTGCATCGTGACGGCGGGGTAATCGTCCGGGACCTGCTCTCCTCCGAGGCCCGTCTAGCCATTATCGACGACCTGTCCGACGCCATGGAGGTCGTTAGCCCGGGATCCAAGAGTGGCCTCGAGCAGTGGGAACTGTTCCACGGCCGGGAGACCATCCGCTTTTGTGGATTGGCTGCTCGGAGCCGAGCGTTCGTGGACCATGCCCTCCTCGAGCCACTGTTTGGCAAGGTGGCCGACCACGAGTTGTTGGGTGGTTGCAACTCGTACTGGTTGAACACCGGTCAGGTCATGGCCGTCGGTCCCGGGGAACGGGCCCAGTATCTCCACCGTGATGAGAACAACTGGCCTGAGGCGATAACCGCGGAGCGGGAGATCACCCTCAGCTGCATGTTCGCACTCAACGAGTTCACCCGGGACAACGGCGCCACGGTCGTCGTGCCCGGAACCCAGACGCTGCGACCGGGGCTGGTGCGCGGATACGAGGTCACTGAAGACGACGTGGCCTACGCCGAGATGCCGGCCGGTGCGGGGCTGATCTACTCGGGCAAGGTCATCCATGGTGCGGGGGCAAACACCACTGACGAACTGCGGTACGGCATGCACGTGAGCTTCGTGGTCGGTTGGCTACGCCCCGAGGAGGCCAGCCCACTACAGGTGGATCGGGCTCGAGCCGCCGAACTTCCCTCCGAGGCCCGCCGACTTCTGGGATGGTCGTCGTACCACTCCGATAACGGTGGCCGCACCTGGCTGGTCGATTTCGAGGACGCTGCCGACCTGTTCGCCTGACCAGGAATTATTCCAGGGTCGAGTAGGCCACGGTCGCAGGGTTGACCGGGGCGGTACCGGTACCGGACGACGACCGGACATCATCTACTGCCTCGGCCAGGTCAGACAGCCAGCGTTTCACGACAGGAGCGTTACCAGCGCTCACCGTGAGGTGCAGGCCGTCGGGTGGTCCCTGTCGATCGTGGTGCCAACCTCGGGCGGCCATGGCGTCGCCCACCGAGAATGGGTCGAGCGGATGGTCGGTGCATGGGTCGGCGGTGATGGAAAGGAGGTGGTGACGGCACCCACTGGGGACCGTCAGCCCGTCCACGGCCCGCACCCCGGTTCGGATCTGGTCGGCTGCGCTAATCGTCCTGCGAACCAATTGTCGGTAGCCGTCGGTGCCGAGGAACCGGACTACGGCCCACGCGGCGGCCATCGGTAGGCCCGAACGCGTGCCCTGCAGGTTCGGTGTGACATAGCGGCCGCCCAGCCAGCCGTCGAAGTCGAAAGTCTGGTACCGGCGCAGCGCCTTGGAACGGTGGAGCAGCACTGACACACCCTTGGGTGCATAGCCCAACTTATGGATGTCTGCGGAAATGCTGGTCACTCCTTCAACGGCCAGGTCCCACGGCGGTGCTGCCCACATGTCGGGTTCCTCCATGGCCGCGAATGGGAGTACGAACGCACCCATGCAGGCGTCGACGTGACACGAAGCTCCGACGTCAACAGCCATTTGCGCGATGTCTTCCACGGGATCGACCACACCCTGCGGATACTGGGGTGCCGAGGCCACCACGAGGGCTGTCTGGTCGTTCACGGCGTCGGCCATGGCATCCAAGTCAGGGGTCCAGTCAACGGTCACATCCACCACCCGGGGCCGCAGCCCGAACAGGTGTGCCGCTTTGTGGAAGGCGGCGTGAGCGCTCGTCGCGAGGACAATCTCTGGTTCGTGGACACCCCGCTCGACGTGGGCCCGTTCGCGGGCAGCTTCAACAGCGCACAGGATGCTCTCGGTTCCGCCGCTGGTCACGAAGCCAGCGGTGCCTTCGGGGCCGTGGAGCAGGTCAGCTGTCCAGGCGCAAAGTTCGGACTGGATGGCACCTAGTGACGGGAAGGCGGCCGTATTCAAGGCGTTCTCGTGCAGGAACGTTTGTGCTGCACGCTCCGCCACGTAGCGGACCTCGTCACCTCCGTCGAACACCAAGCCGAACGTCCGTCCCTCGTTCCATCGGACGTCGTCGCTTCTCTTTGCCTCCAGTTCGGCCAGTACTTGGTCCGCAGGAGATCCACTCCCGGGAAAGTGTTTTGGTCGGGTGACAGATTGCGCGGGGGGTGAGGGGGTGGCGATGGGATCGACAATAGGGCTGGAGTGGTGATTTTCGCTCTGTCGGAGGAAGTCGCCGATCAACCATCCATATCGACTGATCCGCGATGTGGCTCGCGCCGTATGATCGGATGCGGAACCGCCCCCGACGAGGATCTCGCCGCCACCCATGGAACTGGTCACCCACAAGAAGTTGTACCTCGTATCCGGCCGAGCTACCCGCCCGCTGGCCGAGGCGATCGCCAACGAGTTGGGCGAGGCCCTCGGCGAGCCCAACATCGCCGAGTTTGCCAACGGGGAGATCCACTGCCGATTCTCCGAGTCGATCCGGGGTTGTGACGCGTTCATCATCCAGACCCACTGCCAGGTTGACGGCTCGTCGATTAACGACACCCTGATGGAGCAGTTGATCATGGTCGACGCCGCCCGTCGGGCGTCGGCTAAGCGGATCACGGTGGTGTGCCCCCACTACGGATACGCCCGCCAGGACCGTAAGGCGTCAGGCCGTGAGCCCATCACCGCCAAGTTGGTGGCCAATCTGTTCAAGGAGGCTGGGGCCAGCCGCCTGGTCGGGGTTGATCTCCACTCGGGTCAGATCCAGGGCTTTTTCGATGGGCCGGTCGACCATCTCACCGCCATGCCGGTCCTCGTCGAGCACCTCCGGTCCCTGGAGGGTGATCTGACCATCGTCTCACCTGATGCCGGACGGGTGAAGGTCGCCGAACGGTACGCCATCCAACTGGGAGCCGACCTGGCCATCGTCCACAAGCGACGTAGCCATACAGCGTTTAATGCCGTTGAGGCCAAGGAGGTCGTCGGCGAGGTGGAGGGAAAGGTTTGTGTCGTCGTCGACGACATGATCGACACCGCCGGCACCATCTGTGCGGCCGCTGAGCAACTAGCTGAACGGGGAGCGTCGCGAGTTATCGCGGCCACCACACATGGCGTGTTCTCCGGCCCGGCTATGGAGCGTCTGTCGGCCTCACCCATTGAGAAGGTCATCATCACCGACACCCTGCCGATGCCAGCTGACGGCGACCTTGACCTGATTGAGGTGCTCTCTGTCGCCCCGTTGATTGCGCGAGCTATCGACGCAGTGTTCGAGGATGCGTCGGTCAGCGAGATCTTTGGCGGCGAGAACCTCTCCTGACTATCGACCTTCTGACTCCTCGGGGTCGTGCGCCGGTAGGCTTTTCAGCCGGTCCTCAGAGGGCCGCCAGTCCGTAGTCGCTTGTGTCGCGCAGGCGTCTCAGCGAGTCGAGAATCCCCAGAAAGCGCCCCATGAGCGAGATCGTCCTCTCCGCAGAAACCACCCGGACCACCGGGACCCGGTCCAGCCGTCGCCTCCGTCGTGAGGGTCGGGTTCCCGCTGTCGTCTATGGACTCAGCCAGGACCCCGTGAGTATCGACGTGGACTGGCCCGAGTTGCGTCGTGTGCTCACCACCGACGCCGGTGTTAACGCCGTCATTCATCTGGAGTTCGGTGGTGAGAAGCAGATGTCAATTGTCAAGGACATCCAGCGTCACCCGGTTCGCCGCGACGTCACCCACATCGACTTCCTCCGTATCGACCCCAAGCAGGATGTGACCGTGGACGTGCCTGTGGTCATGGTCGGCGAAGCCAAGGAGGTCACCGACGCTGACGGCATGGTCGACCAGAACATGTTCAGCCTGAGCGTGAGCGCGGCACCGGACAACATCCCCAACGAGCTCGAGATCGACATCTCGGATCTGACCGTCGGTGATTCCAAGAGGGTCGGCGACATCTCCCTCCCGATCGGCGTCACCACCGAAGTAGATCCAGAAGAGACGGTGGCCGTTGGCATGATTACCCGTTCCACGTTGGAGGCCATGGCTGCAGAGGAGGCCGCNGAGGCNGCCGCTGAAGCNGCTGNGGCTGAGGGNGAGTTCGCGGAGGGCGCCGAGGGCGACGAGGCTGCGGCTTCCGCCAACGAGGGCGGCGACGCCGACGAGGCCGCCGACTCCGAGTAGCGANCAGGGCCGGCACGACAGATGTTGCGTCGGTTCCGTACCGAACGGACCGGGGAACCGGCGGCCCTACTGGTTGTTGGCCTCGGGAACCNCGGAGACGACTACGACGGCACGCGGCACAACGTGGGCGCCGACGCCGTTGCCGTGCTGGCCGAACGCCATGGCGGTTTACTGCGTCGTTCCAAAGAGTTGGCCCTGTCGTGCGAGGTTCGTATCAGCGGTGAGCGGGTGGCTATTGCCTTCCCACAGACCTTCATGAATGAGTCCGGCCAGGCCGTNCGGAAGCTGATTCGTCGCTACGGCGTGGGCGACCCGTCCCGTATCGTCATCGTGCACGACGAGTTGGACCTTCCGGTGGGTGGTCTGCGGGNGAAGGCCGGCGGTGGGCTCGCAGGCCACAACGGCNTGAAGTCCNTTACCGCCCATCTGAAGACCCAGGACTACCTCCGGGTGCGTATTGGTGTGGGCCGACCACCTGGTCGCCAGTCNGGAGCCGACCACGTGTTGCGTCGCCCCGGGAAGGCCGAGGCAGCCGANCTACGGGTGGTGGTNCAGGAGGCCGCCGACGCGGTGGAGTCGATCATCGCCAATGGTGTGGAGACCACCATGGGTCGTGTCAACGCCCGCTCGTGACTCGACTGCAGGGCCGACCAACAAGGTGACGTCCACACTGCTGGAGCGCCTTCCTGAGCTCCTCGACGACGACCCGTCGGTGGCTGCCGTCCTCGGTCGCCGGGCGGGCTCGTTGGCCGTGGCCGAGCCCGCCCGAGCCNTGGTCCTCGCTTCCCTGGTCCGGCGGGCCGGCCGGACGCCGCTGGTGGTGGCCGTCCCCACGGGGACAGAGGCCGAGCGCCTAGCCAACGACATGCGCCTGTACCTAGGGGGCCAGTCCGTCGAGCTGTTCCCGGCTTGGGAGACGCTGCCCTTCGAGCGCATCAGCCCGAATGTCGAAACCATGGGTCGGCGGCTTCGGGTGCTGCATCGGCTGGCATCNTTGGAAGATCGGCCCGCCGTGGTCGTGGNGTCTGGTCGGGCCCTCGTCCAGCGACTNGGTCCTAGTGCCGGCCGGATCGACCCCCTCCGGATCGGTCCCGGCGACACCATCGACCAGCAGGACCTAATTGCCAAGCTTGTGGAGATCGGCTACCGCCGCGAGTACCAGGTGGAGCACCGTGGCGAACTGGCTGTACGCGGGTCGATCGTCGACGTCTGGCCGTCCACCGACGATGCTCCGGTCCGGATTGACCTGTGGGGCGACGAAGTGGAGCGCCTCACCGAGTTCGGTGTGGCTGATCAGCGGGCGACCGTGTCAAGGTCCGAGGTGGAGTTGCACCCCTGTCGGGAGCTACTNCCTGACACGGAGGTTCGAACCCGGGCTGCTCAGTTGGTGGCCGAACAGCCTTGGGGGCGTGAACAGTGGGACCGCCTNGCCGACGGGGAGCTCTTCGACGGCATGGAGTCGTGGTTGCCCTGGTTGGCCGGGGGGGAACGGGTTCTGTTCGACCTGGTCGACGACGACGCCCTCGTGGTAGCCGTCGAGCCCCGCCGCCTGCGTGACCGCATTGCCGACCTGTTGGCCGAGGAGGCCGACTTGGCCACGACGCTGGCCACGACCTGGGGAGCCGACGACTCAGTCTTCCCCCGCCTACACACCGACTGGGATCGTCTACTCGTGCACACCGGGGCTTCGGTCTGGACCATGGACGCTGTTCCAGACGGTCCCGGGGTGCAGACCGTCCAGGCCTCGGGCTGGGGGCGGGACGCCGCCAGGGCGGCAGTCACCGAGGACTCCGAGGGCCCGACTGGCCGGCTGCGCCGCCTGTTAGCCGATGGTCACCGGGTAGTGGTGGCCGCGGACGGGGAGGGGAGCGTCGACCAACTGGGTCGTCGTCTGCTGGAGGCCGAGGTTGAGGCCGTCCGCCCGGATCTTCAGTCGATCGACTCTGGAGACGGTGCGATTCCNCCCGGGGTGTCACTGGTGGTGGCACCCGTCGAGCGGGGCTTCGTACTTCCCGCCTCCCGACTAGCCCTGATAACCGAATCCGAACTGACCGGACGTCGCCGGACGAGGCGACGGACCCGACCGCGTCGCCGGGCGGCAGTTCGGGTCTTTGAAGACCTATCACCNGGCGANTACGTCGTTCACGANCACCANGGGGTGGCCCGCTTCGCCGGCCTTACCAGCCGCTCCATGGGTGGGGTCGANCGNGACTACCTGCTTCTGGAGTACCGGGGNGACGACCGGCTNTNCCTCCCGACCNACCAGATCGACGCCATTCGACCCCACACCGGTGGTGAGGTNCCAACNCTCAGCCGCATGGGGGGTTCGGACTGGCAGAAGACCCGGGCACGGGTTCGCTCGGAGGTGGCCGAGATCGCCCAGGAGCTGGTGGTGCTCTATCAGCAGCGGGTCACCGCTACCGGCCATGCCTTTGCCGAGGACACTCCCTGGCAACGGGAGTTGGAACAGGCCTTCCCGTTCCAGGAGACGCCCGACCAGCTCCGGGCCGTCGAAGACGTCAAGGCCGACATGGAACGACCGGTGCCCATGGACCGTCTGGTNTGNGGCGANGTCGGGTTCGGCAAGACCGAGGTGGCCGTGCGGGCCGTGTTCAAGGCCGTGCAGGACGGACGTCAGGCCGCGGTACTNGTGCCCACCACTCTGCTGGCCCAGCAGCACGGTCAGACCTTCCGTGATCGGTTCTCTCCGTATCCCGTGCGCGTCGAAGTCCTGAGCAGATTCCTGACTCCGGCCGATGCCCGTGCGGTGTCCAATGGCCTGGCNGACGGTTCNATCGACGTGGTGATCGGCACCCATCGACTGCTGTCAAGCGACGTCCGGTTCGCCCGCCTCGGCCTNCTNGTGGTTGACGAAGAGCAGCGGTTTGGCGTCAGTCACAAGGAGTCGATCAAGAAACTTCGCGCCGACGTCGACGTGCTGACTCTNACNGCCACGCCCATTCCTCGCACACTGGAGATGTCGCTCACCGGGATCCGCGACCTCAGCCTGCTCGACACGCCGCCAGCCGACCGCCANCCCATNCTCACCTACGTCGGCGACTACGACGAGCGACCGGTCGCTGAGGCAATCCGTCGTGAACTGCTACGCGAGGGTCAGGTCTTCTTCGTCCACAACCGGGTTCAGGACATCGACCAGGTGGCCGGCGGAGTACGTGACCTAGTTCCTGAGGCCAGAGTGGCCGTGGCCCATGGCCAGATGGACGAGGCCAGCCTCGAGTCGGTGGTGTTNGACTTCTGGGANGGCCTCTANGACGTNCTGGTGTGCACCACCATCATCGAGTCGGGCATCGATATGCCGACGGTCAANACTCTGGTAGTCGATCGGGCCGACCTGATGGGCTTGGGCCAACTCCACCAACTCCGGGGCCGGGTNGGTCGGGCCGGCCAGCGGGCCTACGCCTACCTGTTCACGCCACCAGACCGGTCGCTCAGCGAGCAGGCTCACGAGCGTCTTCGCACNATCGGAGAGACCACTGAACTGGGTTCGGGCTTCCGCATCGCCATGCGAGACCTNGANATCCGGGGGGCCGGCAACCTCTTGNGGACCGGCCAGAGTGGACACATAGCAGCGGTGGGCTACGACCTCTACTGCCAGATGGTCAACGAGGCGGTNGCCGAACTGTCCGGCAGAGTNCCNGTGNAGCAGGCCGAGATCCGAGTCGAGCTGCCGCTGGATGCCCATTTGCCGGAGGACTACGTATCCCGCAGTGACCTCCGTCTTGAGGCCTACNGGAAGTTGGCGAATGCCGGAACAGAGTCCGACCCCGCCGCTGTGGATGCCGTACAGGCCGAGTGGGAGGACCGATACGGACCCATACCACCGCCCGTNGCNGCCCTTCTCTCAGTGGCCCGTCTCCGTTCGGCATGCGTNGCGCGTGGCATCACCGAGGTCACGGCGGTNAAGGGGTTGAGGCTGGGCGGACCAGACCACATCGCCCGGTGCTCGCCGGTGGTACTGCCATTGAGCCGCCAGACCCGCCTCAGCCGCCTCCACCAGGACGCCCGCTACAAGGAGGCCCAGAAGCAGCTCCNCCTGCCGTTGAAGAAGCTCAGCGAAGAAGACTTGGCTCGTCAACTGCTCTGGCTCCTCGAGGACCTGGTTCCTGTATCGGGNNCNGCTGTCACAGGCGACGGCCCCGGTTGACCGTCGCGTAGCCTGCCACTCCTGTGCACCACATGACGCGCCTCCATCGCCCGCTGCTCGGATCTGACACCCGAGCACTCACCGGTGCTCTTAACAGAGCTTTTTTTTCGTTGCTAGCCGCAGCGCTGCTGGCCGCGGGCTGTGGCTCGTCGATCGAGGCGGTTCGTGTCGGCGACACCGCCCTAGATCGAAACGGCGTGGCCGCGCTGGTAGCTGAGGCCTCCCGCGAGCAGGTCGACGTCGACGCCCTGGACGCCTCGACGGCTGCCGCCGTGGTTGACCGGTATGTCCGCTACGAGGCGTTGTCGGATCTGCTGGCCGAATATGACGTAGTGGTCGATGACGAGGCGTTCACTGCGGCTCGGGACCGCCTGATCGCCGCCGGGATCGATGCCGCTGACCCGTCGTTGCCGCGTTTCATCGGCTGGCAGGCTGCCCTGGACGTGGTGGAGGCCGGTGGGTCGGGCATCCGGGCCGCCTACGAGGCCAACGCCCACCTTCTCGGTCATGAACTGTGCACCAGCCACATCCTCGTCCCCTACGAGGACGACGCTCACGCCGTCATGCACCTACTGGCATCCGGTGAGGACTTCGCTGAGCTAGCTACCTCAGTTTCGCAGGACCCGGGATCAGGTCAGGCAGGTGGTTCTCTTGGCTGCGTGGCCCTCGGCCGATTCGTCCCCACTTTCGAACGGGCCACCCTCGGAGCTTTGGCCGCCGGGGCGACCCTGGTGGGGCCGGTGCGTAGCGAGTTTGGCTTCCATGTGATCCGGATCGATGAGGTGCGTCCCGTCCCGCCCGTGGCCTTCGACGACCTCGGGCCCCGCCTGTCCGCCGCCCTACTCCAGGTCGCAGGACTGACCCGGACTGTCGAGGTGGAGTCCCGCTTCGGCACCTGGGATCCAGTGGTCGGGCGCGTGGCACCACCAGCCGGACCGCTGGCTCCCGCTCTGGCCCGACTGGGTTCCTGACCCGTAGGGATCCATGAGGACCCGGTGACCAACGACCTGTCGTCGACCGTCGACCGTCCCCAGGTGACGGTGGTTGGGCTCGGCCCGGCCGGGCCCGACCTGTGTACGACGGCCACCCTGACCGCCATCGCCGACCATCCGCACCGGCTAGTTCGTACGATTCGCCATCCGGCCGTCGCGGTTCTGGGCGACCACGTGGTCGCCCTCGACCACCACTACGAGTCGGCCGACTCCTTCGCCGAGGTCTACGCCGGGGTAGTCGACGAGGTGGTGATGGCGGCCGAAGCCCACGCCCGGGTGCTCTACGCCGTACCCGGTTCGCCGATGGTCGCAGAGCGCACCGTTGAACTCCTGTTGGCCGACGACCGAGTCGAGGTCTCCGTGGTGCCAGCGCTGTCTTTCGTCGACCTGGCGTGGGTGCGCCTCGGCGTGGACCCATTGACCGACGGCGTCCGGATCGTTGACGCCCACAGATTTTCGGTAGAGGCGTCCGGCGAACGAGGCCCGCTTCTGGTCGCCCAGGTGGACACCCCGACCGTGCTGGCCGATGTGGTGGTCTCCGTCGAAGACCCTCCCAGTGAGCCAGTGACAGTACTCCAGGGGTTGGGCACCGACGACGAGCGGATCTCGCGCGTGCCGTGGAATGACCTACCCGCCGTGATCGACCCGGACCACCTCACCTCACTCTTCGTGCCCCGACTCGCCGCTCCGATCGCCGTCGAAATGCAGCGGTTCGTCGAGTTGGTCGCCATGCTCCGTTATGAGTGCCCGTGGGACGCCGAACAGACCCACACGACCCTGCGGTCGCACTTGCTCGAGGAGGCCCACGAGCTACTCGAAGCTCTCGACGGCTACGACGAGGCCACTGGCCAAGGGTCCAAGGCGCTAGAGGAGGAGCTGGGCGACCTGCTGTTCCAGGTGGTGTTCCATGCCCGTATCGCCGCTGACGACGGTCGGTTCGACCTGGCCGATGTGGCACGCGGGATCCACGACAAGCTCCGGCACCGACATCCACACGTCTTTCTTCCGACACCTGAAGGGGACCGAGGGCCTCATCTAGAGCAGGTCAGCGGCTCGGATGACGTGCTGGCCAACTGGGATCGGATCAAGCAGGCGGAGAAGGGAAGGGAATCGGTGCTGGATGGCATTCCGCCGACCCTGCCCGCCCTGGCTGCCGCGCAGAAGGTACTGCGGCGGGCGGCGGGCATTGAGATTGAACCTGATCCGCCGGCGGGACCGCCCGCCGGTCTCATGGAGTTCCTAACCGACGACCAGGCTTTGGGCGATCTGCTACTGGCTATCACCGGTGCCGCCCGAGCCGCTGGCCTCGATGCCGAGGAGGCGTTGCGGGGTGCCGTCGGCCGGTTCTCGGCGACCGTCCGGACTGCCGAGCAGAACCGCCTCTCCGGTGAGGACGTCCACCGCTAGCGTTGGTGCGATGAGCAGCATCTCGTCGGTCGTCGGTCGTCAGGTCATCGACAGCCGAGGCAACCCCACTGTGGAAGTGGACATCGTCCTGGAGTCCGGTGCGTCCGGTCGGGCCATGGTGCCCAGCGGCGCGTCCACGGGCAAGTTCGAGGCCGTGGAGTTGCGAGACGGCGGTGGCCGATGGGTCGGCAAGGGTGTGGGCACCGCGGTGAGCAACGTCAATGGCGAGTTGGCGGCCGCCGTTAGGGGCCTGGATGCTTATGACCAGCGGACCGTCGACCGGGTGCTGTGCGATGTTGACGGCACCGAGGACAAGGGGCGTCTGGGTGCCAACGCCATCCTGGGCGTGTCCCTGGCCGTGGCCCGGGCTGCGGCGGCCGACGTCGAGGCCCCGCTATTCCGCCATATCGGTGGTGCAAATGCTCACGTGCTACCCGTGCCGATGCTCAACGTCCTGAACGGTGGCGAACATGCCGACAACAACGTCGACCTGCAGGAGTTCATGATCATGCCGGTCGGCGCGGCCTCGTTCTCCGAGGGCCTCCGGTGGGGTGTCGAGTGCTACCACGTGTTGCGCCAGGTGCTTTCCGAGCGGGGGATGGCTACGGCCATCGGCGACGAGGGCGGCTTCGCGCCGGACCTACGTTCCAACGAAGAGGCCATCACGCTCCTACTGGAGGCGGTCGAACGGGCGGGCCTCACCCCGGGCGACGACATGTCCATTGCGCTAGATGTCGCCTCCACTGAGTTCTACCGGGACGGGGCCTACCACCTCGCTGGTGAGGGCCGGAGCCTGACCTCTGACGAGATGGCCGACTGGCTGGCCGACCTCTCGGACCGGTACCCGATCGTGTCCATCGAGGATGGCATGGCAGAAGAGGACTGGGACGGATGGGCCACCCTCCACGGATTGGTTGGCGATCGTGTCCAGTTGGTGGGCGACGACCTGTTCGTCACCAACGTGACTCGCCTGCAGCGTGGCATCGACACCGGGGTGGCCAACTCGATCCTCGTCAAGGTCAATCAGATCGGCACGCTCACCGAGACCCTCGAGGCCGTCGAACTGGCCAATGCCAACGGCTGGACGGCCGTGATGTCGCATCGGTCCGGCGAGACGGAGGACACCACGATCGCCGACCTGGCCGTGGCCACCAACTGTGGGCAGATCAAGACGGGTGCTCCAGCCCGGAGCGACCGGGTGGCCAAGTACAACCAACTCCTCCGCATCGAGGAGATGCTGGGCGAGGCGGCGGTTTTTCGTGGCCATTTCGCGCTGGCCGGTGGCTGACCCTTGCGGCAGGCTGTCTCGCGTCGGTTGGTCCTAGTTCTGGTGGCCGTTACCGCCGCTGCCGCCGCTTTGCCGCTCGGGGTGGTGCCGTTTCGAGACTGGCTGGAACAGCGCGAGCGCACTGAGGCCTTGCGGGTCGAGGTGGAGGCCGTGGAGGCCGTGAACCGGGGCTACGAGGAGCGGATCGACGCTCTGGGCACTGACGATGAGGTCGAGCGATTGGCTCGAGAGGACTACGGCCTCATCCGCCCCGATGAGGAGGCCTATGCCGTCGCCCCGCCGTCTCGGTCTGGGCACGGACTCCCAGGGATCTGGCCGTTCGGGGATTGACGGGCTTCTGGGATCGCTGGCCTCAGCCGGTGTTGCGCATGCCCGCAGCGATGCCGTTGATGGTCAACAGTAGGCCCCGCTGAAGCTCCTCGTCGGCTGCCCGACCTGCTGCGGCATCGGAACGAGAGCGGTGCAACATCTCCACCTGGAGCACGTTAAGTGGATCCAGATAGGCGTCACGGACGGCCAGTGTTCTGCGCAGCAGGGGCTTTTCGGCCAGGAGCTCGGCGCCAGTTACGGCCTGGATCTCCTCCACGGTGCGGTGATACTCGTCCACTACTGCCTCGAGGAGGTGGTGTAGTGACGGATCGACGAGTCGTTCGACGTAGTGGCAAGCGATGGGCAGGTCGGTCTTGGTGAGCGTCATCTCGACGTTGGAGACATAGGTTCGGAAGAAGTTCCAGTTCTCGTACATGTAGCGGAGTTCGTCACTGTGGCCGGCCGTCCGGCACGATGCCAGGCCACTGCCGGCGCCGAACCACCCCGGGATGATCTGACGGGACTGCGTCCATCCGAACACCCATGGAATGGCTCGCAGGTCGGCGATTCCGTTGGTCGCTCCCTTCCGGCGAGCCGGGCGCGATCCGATGTTCATTTCACTCAGTTCCTCCACCGGAGTGGAGGTGGTGAAGTACTCCACCAAGCCGGGCGTCTCGACGAAGCGGCGGTAGGCGGCATACGCGTTGTTGGCAATTCCGTCCATAATCGAGTACCACCGGGCGATGGTGGCCTCGTCGTGCCGGGGAGCCCTGTGGGCGAGCGAGGCCTCGAGCACGGCTGTAAACGCCAAATCAAGGTTGCGACGAGCGATCTCAGGATGGCCGTACTTGTCGGCGATGACCTCGCCCTGTTCGGTGAACTTCNCCTCGCCGTCCAGTACNCCGCTGGGCTGGCTGAGNATCGAGGCGTGNGTNGGACCGCCTCCACGACCAATGGTTCCTCCCCGNCCGTGGAAGATNCGGATAGGGATGCCCGTCTCCTCGGAGACCTCCCGGATGNCNCGAAGGGCTTTGTGGATNTCCCACTGAGAGGTGGTTATGCCACCGTCTTTGTTCGAGTCCGAGTAGCCGACCATGACCTCCTGNCTCCCGCCACGAAGTTCCACGANGCGGCGGTAGGGGGANACNTCGAAGAGGGCTCGCAGGGTGGGTCCGATGGACCGGAGGTCGTCAATGGTTTCGAACANGGGAACGAACCCGATGCGGGCCNTGTCGTGTTCCAGATCGATNAGNCCNACCGCGCGGGCCAGCACCACNGGGGCCAGCACGTCCTGAACCCCNTGGGTCATNGAGATGATGTAGCTCTCGATNACTTCGTCGCCGTCCCGGTCCATGATCAGGCGCAGNGNGCGAAATAGGGCCAGGGCACNTCCGTCGTCTGGAGTTNGGGGNGGANCCAACGGCCNTCGGCTCTCCATCTCGGNGGCCAGNAGTGCGCACCGTTCGGTGGNGGTGAGNCTGGCGTAGTCAACGTNGTTGGCGCCAAACAGCNTGGTCAGCGCCTCGTGGTGGCGATCGGAGTGTTCGCGNACGTCCAGGGTGGCGAAGTGGAAGCCGATCACTTGCAGGATGCGGCGCACTCNGGCNACCGCGCCGTCGGCCAGTAGNTCNCCGCCATGAGACCGCAGCGATTGGTCGATGACGTCGAGATCAGCGTGCAGTTCGGCCGGCGATGCATATGGCTCGGCTCGTTCCGTCGAGGATTCGTCGGCCGACNTTATGGTGGCCTGTAGCCGTCGCCGAATCGCCTCGCACCGAATCCGGTAGGGCTCTGACTGGTTGAGCCGGTGGCCGAGATCGGCCAGCAGCGGTTCGTCGGCCGAACTGGCTGCGGCCAGGTCGGCCGACACGTCGTGGACTCGGGTGCTCACACTGAGTCCGTGGCCCAACTCGCCCACCTCGTCGATCAGGATCTCTAGTGCTTGATGGCGTTGGAGGGCAAGCACCTCGTCGGTGGTCGTGGGGAGCACGTTGGGGTTGCCGTCCCGGTCGCCGCCAACCCACGAGCCAAATCGGATAGGAACACGGTTTTCNGGGATCGACTGCCCGATGGCGGTCAAGGTGGCCTGCATCTCGTCGAACAGGTCAGGTATGGCCTCGCGGACGGTCAATCCGATGTAGTAAAGGATCGACCGTGCCTCGTCCATTGGTTCGGGGCGAGTGTGCCGGAGTTCATCGGTCTGCCAGATGGCATCGATGATCTCTTCGATACGTCTGTCAATCCGTCGTTGGTCAGCCGNGGTGCGGCGTTGTTCNGANCGCTGCNCNAGCAACTGGCTNACCGTGGCCAGCTTGTCGAGGATGGCCCGNCGGGAGGCTTCGGTGGGATGNGCGGTGAANACGGGTCGCACCTCGGCCCGAGCCACGAGCCTGGCNATCTCTTCTGGGGCGATACCCGATGCAACCAGTGAGGGAACGGTCTCNTCGAAGTGATTNCCGGCNTTGGGNGAACCCGAGTTGAGGTCNTCGATGCGATGGACCTGCTCGGCCACGTTGGCNAGNTGGAAGTAGACGGTNAAGGCNCGCACCAANAGGATGGCGTCGGNCACGTNGGCGTCGTCNAAAAGATCGTGGAGCTCGGNGTTGACCTGCTCGTNGAANGCGGGGTCGGCGGNGGAAGGACNGTCGGGGCCTTCCCCGCGCAGGTGNCGGGTCAGGGTGCGGACCCGCTCCACAGNNTCCAGTAGGTCNTTGCCNTGCTGGCGAACCAGCGTGTTGCCCAGTTGGGTCCCCAGGCGCCGGATATCGGCCCGCAGCGCAGCGTCGGTAGGTTCGGGCTCCCGGTCGGGGTTGACTGAGGTCAGCTGTGCCATGGGAGAAATCTAGGGCCCCGATCGGCCCTCGCCGGGCCTGATGGCCGGTACGGCGAGTGGCGATCGCCGGGCCGTAGCCTGNCCGTGTGCGCGAGATCCTGAATGACCTAGAGCGTTGGCGCCTGCAGGGCCACCCGGTGGCGCTGGCACGCGTGGTTGACGTGGAGGGCTCCGGTCCGCGTATGCCCGGTGCCGTCATGGCCATCGCCTCTGACGGTGAGGTGGCGGGGTCGGTCTCCGGGGGATGNGTCGAGAGCGCCGTGGTGTCCGAGGCTCTTGAGGTGCTGGCGACTGGCGGTCGTCGNATGGTCACCTTCGGTTACAGCGACGACGAGGCGTTCGCCGTGGGCCTGACNTGTGGTGGCACCATTCACCTGTTCATCGAACCTCTGGACTGGTAGCCGGTGGGTGGCGTTTTCGACCGCTTAGCGGAGTTGCTGGTCGACGAGGTGCCGGTGGNGNTGGCCACCATCGTCGAGGGNGCNGGAGTGGATGGGCCGGGCGGCCANCTCCTGGTGCGCCGGACCACNGGCGATGGCGTGGAGGTAGTNGGGTCGCTGGGCGACCCCGACCTAGACCGGGTCGTNGCCCGGGATGCCCTCGGNGAACTATCGGCGGGGCGAAGTGGAGTCCGCCACTACGGCGAGCACGGTGAGGCCCGTGGGGATTCGGTGTCGGTCTTCGTGGAGTCGTTCGCCGCTCCACCGCAAATGCTNGTGTTCGGTGCCGTGGACTTCACTGCGGCGTTGGTCCGCGTGGCCAAGGTGCTCGGCTACCGGGTCACCGTCTGNGANGCGCGGGAGGTCTTTGCCACCACCCAGCGGTTCCCGTTGGCTGACGAGGTCGTGGTGGATTGGCCNGACCGCCTCNTNGCCGAGATGGGACCTGACCTGCGGCGACGTGATGCAGTNTGCGTGCTGACCCACGACGTGAAGTTCGACGTGCCAGCCATCGTCGGGGCGTTGNCCACCTCGGNGGGCTACATCGGGGTGATGGGGTCTCGTCGGACCCATGCAGACCGACTCAAGCGGCTCAGCGAGGCNGGTGTCACCGACGAGCAGTTGGCTCGCNTGCGNTCACCCATAGGACTGGACATTGGAGCCCGCACTCCCGAGGAGACGGCNGTNTCCATCGTGTCGGAGATCATCGCNCTACGNACCGGCCGCTCGNCTCGCGCTTTGTCAGTCACCGACGGCCCAATCCACGACTGAGGTTGGTGGATGGTGTCCCGGGCCGCCGTGGTGCTGGCCGCTGGTGGCGGCTCCCGCTGGGACGGTGACGGTCACAAACTGCTGGCCGAAGTAGACGGGCGACCATTGGCTGCTCATGCCCTTGCCGCCGCGGCCAGTGCGGGTCTAGATGAGCTTGTCGTAGTGACAGGAGCCGTAGACCTGAGCGGGGTTCTGGCTGGGGTGCTGGCCGAGGCGTTGCCCGTCGCGATCAAGGTCCTGCACAATGACTGCTGGGCCGAGGGGCAGGCCGGCTCGCTCGGGTTGGCCATAACCCACGCTGCGGCCGTCGGCCACGACGCCGTGGTGGTTGGTTTGGCGGACAGCCCCGGGGTTCCGCCCGAGGCGTGGCGCGCCGTGGCCGCCGTTGAAGCGGAACTTGCGGTGGCCACCTTTGCTGGTCGTCGACGACCCCCGACCCTCATCGGCCGGTCCCTCTGGGATCAACTCCCCGAAGTCGGCGACCAGGGGGCACGGGGCCTGTTGGGTGAGCGGCCGGACCTAGTGGTGGAAGTGCCTTGTCCCGGCGATCCCGCTGACGTGGACACCATGGAGGACCTGCGGCGATGGACCTGAAAGATGACCGGCCGTCCGAGGGCGCTGTCATCGAGGAGTTGTTAGGTCGCCGTCCGGAGGGGGCCTTCGAGGTCGTGGTCCGCGACGACGGTGGTAATCCGGTGGTAATTCGCAACCATCCGCTACTTGACGACGGTCGCCCCATGCCCACCCGCTTCTGGTTGGTGGAGAGCGTTCTCCGGTCCCGCATTGGCACCCTCGAGTCGATCGGAGGGGTCCGAGATGCCGAGGCGGCCTGCGATTCTGTCGAGTTGGCCGACGCCCATGAGCGGTACGCCGACGAACGAGATGCGGCGATTCCCGCGGACCATGTCGGACATCGACCGTCTGGTGGTGTGGGTGGCACCCGACGGGGCGTCAAGTGCTTGCACGCTCACTACGCCTGGTACTTGGCGGGGGGCGATGACCCGGTGGGCCGCTGGGTTCACGACCGGCTCGTCTCAGCCCAGAACACGAGAACCGTGGCTGCCATCGACTGCGGGACGAACTCCACTCGACTACTGATCGGTCAGTCGCCGGTGGGCAAGGGCTCGGCTGGGTTCGAGACCCTTGATCGGCGGATGCACATCACCCGGATGGGAGAGGGGGTCGACGCCACTGGTCGGCTGGCTTCACAGGCCATCGAAAGGGTGTTGGCCGTCCTGGTTGAGTACCGCGAGGCCATGGATGCCCACGGCGTGACCCAGTGTCGTATAACCGCTACCTCAGCAGCTCGGGACGCCGGCAACCGTGATGAGTTCTTCGACGCAGCCGAGGCCGTCGTCGGGTTCCGGCCCGAGCTGTTGTCCGGCATGGCCGAGGCGCACCTCGCTTTCGCCGGCGCGACCGCGGACCTCGACCCGGGGGATGGACCGTTCCTGGTCGTAGATATCGGCGGCGGTTCGACGGAGTTCGTGGTCGGGACCACGGAGGCCGAGGGTGCACGGTCGTGTGACATCGGGTGCGTCCGTCTTACCGAGCAGTGGATTGAACACGATCCCGCTCGACCCGAAGAACTGGTGGCTTGCCTGTCGGTCACCGAGGCCCACCTCGATGAAGTGCTACGGGAAGTATCAGGGGTGGCTGATGCCCGTACTCTGGTCGGTCTAGCCGGCACTGTGTCATGTGCGGCGGCCGTGGAAATCGGCCTGGCCGAGTACGACCGGGACCGCATCCACCACTTCCACTTGTCCAAGGAGGCGGTAGAGGACGTCTACCGCACTCTGGCCACCGAGGACCGAGAGGAGCGCATTGCCAACCCCGGCATGGAGGAGGCGCGAGCCGACGTGATCGTGGGCGGACTGTCGATTTTGGTCAAAGTGATGCGCCAGTTCGGCTTCGACGAGTGCCTGGTCTCGGAGTCCGACATCCTCGACGGCCTCGTGGCGTCACAACTGGAGGAGTCATCCGGCTGAGGCGCCTTTGAGAAATATTTCCCCACAACGTCGCCATGTCGTTGGGCGCGTTGGGTGAGATCCTGGGCTGACCGGTCGGGCTCCCGCCCGGTCAGCCGTAGTCCAGGGTCGACCGTTGGCCCCGGCTTGCCGCGTAACGGGCTACCCCGGGGATGATGGACCCGTGGCCATTGAGGAGATCGTCGACTGTCCCCTCATCGAGGGTCGACGAGTTCTGCTGCGCCCGTTGGAGGTGGAGGACTTCGGCGACTGGCGGGACGTCCGTCGGCGAAACGCTGATTGGCTAAAAGCCTGGGAACCTCGTCGTGGCTTCGGTCAGCCCGACCCGGTGGAGGACCGACAGGCCTTCACCATGCGTTGCGCCGCCCGACGGCGGGAACGCCAGTTGGGTACCGGCTGGGGATTTGGCGTGTTTGTTCCTGGAGATGGAGTCGTTCCCCGGGAAAGGCCGGGATCGGTCTTCGCTGGCGAACTCAATCTCTCCAATGTGGTCCTAGGGGCCTTTCGCAGTGCTCACGTGGGCTACTGGATGGACGAGGTCTGGGCCGGCAACGGCTACATACCAGAGGCGTTGGTGGCGGCCTGTCGATTTGCCTTCGAAGAACTCGACTTGCACCGCCTCCAAGTGTCGATCGTCCCCCGTAACTCTCGGTCCCGGCGGGTTGTTGAGAAGCTGGAGTTCCGCTGTGAGGGCTTGGCCGAGCGCTATCTGGAGATCGCTGGTGTCTGGGAGGATCACCTTCGCTATGCGATGACCGCCGAGGAGTGGTTCTTCCGGCGAGCCGAGTTGGTCACCGGATGGCTCGAGGGTCGGTTGGCGGGAGCCTAACCACAGGCTGGGTCAGCCTTTGTCGGCTATCCGGGCCTTTAGCTCGGCCACCATCTCGGTAAAAGCCGGTTGGCGCATAGACCAGACCTGCGGCTCGATCTCCAACTGCACCGAGGGGATCGACTCGGTTACTGCAGCGGTGTCGTGCAGGGTCTGCTTGGTCACCGCCACGAGTTCCCGTGGATGGCCGGCGGCCCTCTCCGCGTACTCCACGGCTTGGTCCAACAGGATGTCGTCGTCGACACAGTCCCACGCCACGCCGCGACGGGCGGCCTGTTCTCCGTCCATGGTCTGCTCGAACAGCACCATTGCCTTGGCCGTCTGGAGATCGGTGATGTTACGGAGTCGCCAAGTGTGGCCACCGCCGGGATGGATGCCGATGGTCAGGAACCGGGAGTCGAAGCGGGCCGACCGTCCAGCGACCACCAGGTCGCAGGCCAAGATCATGTTCATGCCGGCGCCTACTGCCGCACCGTTCACGGCGGCGACCGTGGGCAGCGGGGTGTGGGCCACCCGGAGGAAGCCCCGGTAGATGTCGGGCAACGTTCCGTCGGCGTCACCTCGCCCTGCGTCTAGCAGGTCGTCTAGTACGGCGCCGGCACAGAACGCTCGTCCAGCTCCGGTGAGCACGACGGCACCCACCCCTTCGTCAGTCTCTAGTTCGTCGAAAGCAGCCAGCAGTTCGTCGTTCATCTCGTTGCTGATCACGTTTCGACGATCAGGGTCGTTGAAGGTGAGGATGGCTACTCGGTCACGTCGTTCGATTTGAAGCACGCTCATGGACGGGAAGTCTCGCACGGCCGGGTGGTCCCACCGGTGCCCGCTGGTAGGCCCTGTAAGGGTCGCCCATAGGGTCGCCAACATGTCTTTTGGTAGTCCGATTGTGCCTGGCCGCCGCTACCCAGCCCTGGCCTACCGCAACTACAGGCTCTTTTGGATCGGCGGGGTACTAACCAACAACGGGCGGTGGATCCAGTACGTAGCCACCTACTGGATTGTGTACCAGGTCACTCAGTCAGCGGCCTGGGTAGGTGTGGCCGCCTTTTCGTCGTTCATCCCGATGCTGCTGACCAACCCGGTGGCAGGCCATGTGTCGGACCGTTTCGACCGCCGCAAGGTGCTGCTATGCACCAACTCGGTCTGCTCCC
Organism: Acidimicrobiaceae bacterium; assembly: GCA_002714485.1. Taxonomy (GTDB): domain Bacteria; phylum Actinomycetota; class Acidimicrobiia; order Acidimicrobiales; family MedAcidi-G1; genus UBA9410. The sequence continues at coordinate 4,402 of PAXM01000011.1, read as the reverse complement.
TGTTGGCCGCTCTCATGGCGGCCACTTGGGGAATGGGTGGGCGCAGCATCGGGGTCTGGATGGTCCTGCTACTGGCTGGCGGCTTCGTCTACGGGATCCAGCTGCCAACCTGGCAGTCGTTCGTAGCCGAGTGCGTGCCGCGTGAGCACCTGCGCAACGCCATCACCTTGAACTCCACCCAGTTCAATGCCGCCCGAACCTTCGGTCCGGCCCTCGGTGGTTTATTGATCGGAACGGTCGGGCCCGGTTGGGCGTTGTTCGTAGCTGCAGCCTGTTACGGCCCGGTCCTGGCCGCGTTGTTTCTGATTCGGGCCGGCGATCTCTTCCGGCCCGAGGGAGTTGCTGGGGGACCGGATGGACGGCCGGTCGGCGTAGGCGGTGTCGATCATTCGCCGTCGATCCTCGGCGACTACAGGGAGTCGATCCGCTACGTCCTCGCATCGCCGGGCATCCGGGTGGCGATCGGGACCACCGCCCTTGTGTCGACCATGGGCCAGCCGGTGGTCCAACAGATCGTGGTGTTCGCCGAGGAGGTGTTCAAGGTCTCGCCGTTCTGGTTCGGAATGCTGGGCTCAGCTCAGGGGGTGGGCGCCCTGCTGGCTGCTCCGCTAATCATCGGTGAGATGGGGAGGATGCAGCGTTCCAAAATCCAGTTACTGGCCACCTGTGGCTACGGCATCGCTCTCGTGGTGTTCGCTGCTGCGCCCGTCTTTTGGATGGGATTCATAGGGTTGGGTTTGATCGGCTGCATGCACCTTGGTTCGGCGTCCAACCTGAACTCGACCGTGCAGCTCCAGGTGGACGATTCCATCCGTGGACGGGTCATGGCGATCTACCTGATGGGGGTCCTGGGGGTGTCGCCGTTCGCGAATCTGGCCATGGGGGCGGCGATTGCCCTATTCGGCCCCCGCCCGGTGGTGGCCTTTGCCGGGCTGGTGGTGCTCAGCGGAGGTGTATTCCTGCACCTGACTGGCAGGTTCCGGCTTCTCGACGCTGGTTAACCGTTGGCTGGACGTTCAATCGTCGTCGAATTCGGTGCGGTGTGCTTGGCCGACGTCGCAGTCGTCGTAGGCCGGGCACCATCGACATGGTGGTCCCGGGACGCGGTTCGGGGTCCGGCCGCCATGGCGGAGTTCGACTAGTCGGCCGACGCCGTCGGCCACCCGGGCCACGGTTGCCTCGAGAGTCTCGAGGGAGACCGTCTCGGAGACAGGGTGTCCCCGATCGAGGTAGTAGGAGGAGAGCATTCGGGGTGGGACTCCGATACGGAGCGTCTCGACTACGGCGTAAAATCGGAGGTCCTCGCGGTGGACGGGGAGGGACGTTCCGGTCTTGAAGTCCACGATTACCTTGCCCGCCGTCCTGCCATGGGCCGTGCCGAGGCTGAGATCAACCTTTCCATCGAGGATGACCCGGCCGTCGCAGAGCTCAGCCCGGAGGCGTGACTCGGTCACCGGACGCCATGCCGGTCGGAGCGGAGGCCAGCACTCGAGGAACTTGGTGAACGAGTCCACGGCGAGGGAACGGAGCTCTGCCCGTTCGGCTTCGGACACCCCCTGAAGCCAGTGGCCCAGACCACGGTCCTCAGCCTCCAGACGGGCCAGAGCCTCATCTACCAGCGTCGGAGGCTCGAACTCGCGGCGCCAATGGACGGCCAACTCGATGGCCTTGTGCACCACAGAGCCGCGGGCGATGGGGACACGCCACTCGAACTCCTCGGCCTCCTCGGTCAAGAACTTTGTTTCACAGCCATGGACCTGACCGAGGCGGTGCTTGTTCAGGTAGACGTCCTCATTGGATGGGAGGTTGTCGAGGTGTGGTTCGAGGACGGTTTCCAGAGCGGCCCGCAGGTGGGAGCCGACGTCCTCATCGAACTCCGGCCGGTCCGAGGCCATGGCCCCAAGTTCGTCGAGCACCGCCTTCTGAGCGGGGTTCAAATCCTGCCGCCCTGCGGCCTGAGCCGGAGGCTTCGTTTCTTGAGACATGAACCGAGTATGGCGTGGGGCTAGGACATTCTCCGGGAGCGTTCGGATTTGGTCCGGGGTTGGCCGGAGCGACTGTCACAGGCGAGCGCGAAGATTGTCGACATGGAGCGGAGAATGAACGAGCCGTCGGAGAGAGGTCCCGGGGCCATCCGGTTCGCCGAGACTGCCCGGTCGATTGGACGGGCCGCCCGGCTACGGGGCTTAGAGGTGCCGACCTTTCGGAGCCCACCGGGCCTGGTCGGAGTCCAGAGAACGATTCGTCGGAGGGGGACGTCGGCCACCGTCTCGGTCGTGGTCCGGGGGAGACCCTGGGCGGCGGTGGTGGCCGACATGGTCGAAGGGGTGGTGGCGGCCAACCGACTCGATAGTCGCCGGGCCGACACCGTGCGGGCCGCCCTGTGGATGGCCGTCGACGAGCCAGCCCTCGCCGCCTGACTCACCGCCGAGTGCTCTCTCGTTGCTTAACCGTCACTACCGTGGCCCCGACGCCCGGGTGGCGGAACTGGTAGACGCAGCGGGCTTAAACCCCGCGGCCCCTTCGGGGGCGTACAGGTTCGATTCCTGTCCCGGGCACGGGTCCTGATGTCGTATCCCCTCCTGGAGTCGGGGGAGACTGGTCCTATGAGCGACCTAGGGCAGAAACCTGAAGGCAGGGCCCTGTACAGGTACCACTATCCGTCGCCGGAGCTGGCGGCCCGGTACCCGTTCGTGGCCCATGAGCACCAGCGGGTCGACGACCGGACGATGCGCGACCGGGTCGAGTCGTTCCGTGCGTCGGCCGACCGCCGACGTAGCGTCCGTATGTTCAGTCCCGACCCGGTGCCCAGGGACCTGATCGAGGCGGCGGTGGCTGCTGCCTCGACGGCCCCGTCGGGCGCCCACAAGCAACCGTGGACTTTCGTGGCGGTTTCTGATCCGGCGACGAAGTCACGGATACGCGAGGCGGCGGAGGCCGAGGAGCACACCAATTACCTCGAGAACCGCATGAACGCCGAGTGGCAAGAGGCCCTCGCCCGTCTGGGTACTGACCATCACAAGGAGTTCCTAGAGGTGGCCCCATGGCTGGTTGTGCTCTTCGAGCAGCGGTACGAGCTGCGACCAGATGGCTCGACGCGCAAGAACTACTACGTCAAGGAGAGCACGGGGATTGCCGCCGGGCTCTTCCTGGCGGCCGTCCACGAGATGGGACTCGCCACCTTGCCCCACACACCGTCGCCCATGGCCTTCCTGCGGACCGTGCTGGATCGTCCCGAGAACGAGCGCCCGTTCGTGATGTTCCCTGTGGGCCACCCGTTGCCCGGCGTGCTGGTTCCAGACCTAGCCCGCAAGGCCCTTGCGGAGGTTCTCGTGGTGGTCGACGGCACCTGACGACCGTAGCGAGTCGGGCCTCACCAGTTGTCATGGCCCGGTCCAGGCCAAGTCAGAGCAGGAGCGCGGTGCCGACCACCGTGAGGGCGGCACCTGTCCACGCTCCGAGCGTCGGCAACTGCCGCATTCGCAGCCACAGCAGGGGAAGCAGGATGACCGGAGTGGTTGCCGAGAGGATGGTGGCCACCCCGGTATCGCCGTGTCCCAACGACCACAGCAGTAGCGACATGCCCAGCACCATGGCCACGAAACCGCTAGCGGCCAGCCGTAGGTGGTCCATGGGGAGGAGTGCACCCCGCCTTGCCGGCCGGGCCAGCCTGTCGCCGGGCCGGGCTAGCACCCAGAGAGCGATAGTAGCTATGACTACCCGGGCCGCTGCCACGGCCAGAGTATCGGCGCCGTCGTCCAAGATTGGCTTGACGGCAAGTGCCCCGAGGGCCTGACCGAGAGCACCCACTCCCGCCCAGGCCACGCCTGCGACCATCGATCCCTCGACACGTTCGAAGACGTTGCTGTGGGTGCCACTGCGCGATCCGAAGTTCACCGCTAGGACGATGCCGCCCATGGTGAGCACCGCTCCGACCAAGGCCCACGGGGCGAACGACTCGTCAAATAGCAGCACGCCGCCCAGTGCGGCCATCGGGGCGTTGGAGGTGAACAGCACCGAGGTGCGGCGCGGGCCGATACGAGCCATGGCGGTGAACAGCGATAGGTCGCCCACCAGGATCCCGACCAGCCCCGATACGGCCAGCAGGCCAAGGTCGGACGGGTCGAGGGTCGACCAACCTCCGGTGGCGGTGGCCAACACGAGCAGCATGGCGCTTACGTAGAGCATCCGGATCCGACAGAACCGGGGTCCGCCGAGGCGGCGCACCGGTTCGGCGGCGATGAGGCTGCTACACGCCCAGGACGTGGCAGCCAGAAGGGCGGCGATCTGATACGGCAGGGTCGTAGTCCACCATCGGTTCCTGGTCGGTCCACCATCGGATTTTGGGAAGTCGGGGTCGGGTCGTGCGAGGATGCGCGCATGACTTCTGAATCCGCCGCCG
>PAXM01000010.1 GCA_002714485.1 Acidimicrobiaceae bacterium | reverse complement strand
CACCACCACGGACTCTCCGGCCCGGACCCGGGCATTGTTCTCAACCACGCCGAATCCGGTGGTCACCGCACAACCAAACAAGGCCGCCAACTGTCGATCGGTATCTGGAGGGACTGTCGTACAGCGATTCTCTGAAACGACGGCAAATTCGTTGAAGGTGGTTACCCAGCCGGCGTTCACCGACAGGCCCGAACAGTCGTAGACAGGGGGCACCGCCTCTATTCCCTTGCCCTGCCGCCAATGGAGGACCACGAGATCACCAACCTGCACGGTGGAGACGCCCGGCCCCACCTCCAACACCGTCGCAGAGCCCTCGTGCCCAAGTAGGTGGGGCAAGTGACGATCAGGACCTTTGACACCATCGATCTCGCCGATTTGAGATCCACAGATACCGCTGTAGTACAACCTGACCAGAACTTGACCCACGTCCAACGCCGTCGGAAGACCAACCTCGTCGATAACCAGCGGAGACCGCTGCTCGACCAGGATGGCCGCCATCCCGAATCCGGGAAGAGTTGCATCCATGCCCATTGCTTCCTCACTCGTCACAGCGCAGCACCCAGCCCTTGAAGACTATGCCGCGGAACAATCCCGAGACCGTCTCCCCCGTCGTTGANGACCTGATTGCCAGTCACGACGATCAGAATGGCCCCTCGTAACTCGGATCAGGCTGATCGAGTCGGCGATCACCCAATTCGCCCGGCTCGAAGGTCTGTCCCACTCCCACCAGACGGGCAGCAGCCTCGGCNATTTCGTGGGGAAGCGGATAGTAGCCATCGGCNAAGGACGGCGTCGTGGGTGTCGGGTGNTCAGGNAAACCCATACGCCCGGGCGCGGCCTTTAATTGNTCGAATGACCGCTCAACAACCATTGCGGTAATTTCCGCGGAGATNCCTCCCACCACGTGACCGTTGTCGACCGTGAGGAGTCGGCCCGTCCGGTTCACCGAGTCCAGGATGGTCNCATCATCNAGTGGGCGGATGNTCCGCAGATCGATCACCTCGGCCGAGACNCCGGCACCCTCCAGCATCTCAGCTGCNGTCAAACACTCGAGAGCCATGTACGAGACGCCGACCAGAGTCACATCGGAACCACTTCGCATCACCCGAGCACGATCCAACGGCACCCGATACCTATCGGCCGCCACCTCATCACGAATCTGATAGAGCCACCGATGTTCGAGACATACGACGGGATCATCCGACTCTATGGCCGAAGTGATCATCCCCTTGGCGTCCGAGGGAGTCGTCGGCATGATGACACTTAACCCNGGTACGTGAGCGAAGAGCGCCTGCAGGCTCTGGGAGTGCTGTGGACCCTGCCCCCAGCCCCTCCCTACGATCATCCGGATCACCACGGGCGCCGATANNCGCCCGCCGAACATGAAGCGCCACTTNGCCAACTGGTTGATGACCTGCTCGAACGAAACGAGTGTGAAGTCCACCCGTTGGTGCACGAGCACAGGCCTGAGCCCGGTAGTGGCNCACCCCAACGCCACNCCGGTNACAGCGTTCTCAGAAAGTGGGATATCGAAGACACGATCCGGACCNTGTTTCTCCTGCAACCCGAGNGTCGACCCGAACACACCCTTCGGGTCAGGAACCCCAAGGCCCATCACCATCACATCAGGATCGGCAGCCAGTGCCTGATCGAGGGCCTCGCGTATNGCCTCGCCGTAGCCGATCCTCCTGGTCATCAAAGTTCCGATGCCNGCAAGAGAGCCGTATCAGCGTCTGGGAAGGGGCTCGCCATAGCGAAGTCCACCGCCTGTCGGATCTCCGCCTCGATCACCAACGTCGCTTCCTCCCGGCCAGTCCATGCCGAACGACTCGCCANCNCCTCGATTGGATCGNTCGCCTTCCAGGACTCGAACTCCTNGGGCGTCCGATACCCGATGTCGTTGTCGTAGTAGGGGCCACAGTGTTCGCGCCAGCGGTAGGTCGAAAGNGCGAGGAAGAANGGGCCGGCTCCGGACCGNATGGCCGCCCGGGCTTCTCCGGCNAGGGACACGACCTCCTCCACGTCGTTGCCATTCCCCGCTNCCGCTCGAATNCCGTGGCCTGCTGCGAGATCACGGATCGCCCGACTGGCAGGNTGGCGGACTGACATGGGCGAATACACGGAGTACAGGTTGTCCTCNCAGCAGAAGAGAACCGGCAGATTCCGAACCACTGCGAAGTTAATACTCTCGTGAAGTACGCCGGTTTCCATAGCCGCATCCCCNAGGAACACAACGATCACCTGATCGGTTCCCCGGCTCTGGGCTGTTAAGGCGGCACCGACTCCAACCGGGATCGAACTCCCGACGATTGGAGTCGCAGCCAGAAAACCGGCTTCAGGGTCGGTGAGGTGCATCGAACCACCAAGGCCACCGGTGCACCCCGAAGCCCGTCCGTACAACTCTGCGAGCATCCGGCCAAGGTCACCCCCTCGGGCTAGGTAGTGGGCATGACTCCGGTGCCCCGACACGACCAGATCCTGATCACCGAGGACATGGCAGACACCCACCGCCGGCGCCTCCTGGCCGATACTCAGATGGACCGGGCAACGCATCTCCTGCTNCGGATAGAGGTCGGCGATCGCCTCCTCGACCATGCGGATCCTCAACATCTCTCGCAACAATTCCTGTTGCTCCGTCGACGCAACGGTCACGGTATGAACCAGAANAAATCGCCGTCGTAACCAGCCTCGGCGAAGAGACCCTTCCACTCATCGGTCGAGAGAACCGTCAACGCCGTGAGGTTCCATGCCTCGATCCGACGTCGCTCCTCCTCGTCACGGTAGGCATCAAGCACGACAAAGGACCACTGGCGGCTCACCCGCTGGACTTCCCGGAGCGACTGGATCACTCCATCCCGCTGGAAGTTGTGAAGGGTGTTGATCGACACAACGAGATCGAACGAGTCATCCTCGAAGGGCAGTTCCCTCGCATCGGCAACTTGGACGACAGCCTCAGCACCCTCCACGGCGTTTGAGATCGCGTACTCGCTGATGTCTATACCAGCGACCTCGAGGCCGGGGATCACCTCAGCGAAGTCCTTCAACATGAAACCTTTGGCGCATCCGACATCGAGAAGGGAGTGCTCAGCCGTGAGCCCGTAGAAGTCCTGGAAGGTAGGCACCACTGGTTGCCAAAACCTCGGGTGGTAGGTGAAGCCTCCGTAGCCGTTNCGNCGATCGCCATCAAAGAACTCCCTGCCAAAACGTCTGGCGACGAGTCGATCCTGCTCCGTCTTCTCCTGCAGGCGCTCGTCGAGGTTTCGCTTGGTCCGCGGATAGTTCTCCATCAGGTCGATCTCAANACCCATGTCAGATGAAGTTCTTATGGAGCACCGGCGTTTCCACCAACTGGTCTAGATAGCGATTTGCCTCGTCCATCCTGCAGTTGTTCCGACAAATCGAGAGGTCGAGGTCCTCCTTCACGTAGCCCCAGCAGGACTTCCGTTCCTCAGACTTCCAAATCGACTCGATCGGATCGTCGTAGATGTTGCCCAACAGAAAGTTGGGATTGCCGACGTGCGCTCCACACGCGTACACCTCTCCTGTNCCCGACACGTAGAACCAGAGAGAAGGCGTACTCAGGCAGGTGGAATACGACTCCTCATCCTTAACNATCAGTTTGCCCAAGGCNTTCNTCCGGGCGACNACGTGGAACTCATCACCGTCGTAGCGTTGCTGAAGGTCCTGGACCGTTTCGAGATACTGCTTCGCGGTGTAGTCGAGGTGGCTGTAACCCTTTTGCACCATGTACACGTTGTGCACGTAGGGCTTGAGNACCACGTAGTCCAACCCGGTCGACTCAGCGCGGGAAACCAACTCGTCAAGAGTCTCCAGATTGTCCGGCAGGATGAGCGACTGGACGCCGAGGGCTGTGGACACCCCATTGTCCTGNCGGTACTCGACCGCCATCTCCAGGTTGGCCCAGACCCGTTCNAAGTCCTTCTCTGCCGTCTGGTGGATCGCCGCATAGGCCTCAGCGTTTCCGGCATTCATCGATACCTTGANCCACGAGACNTTGCGNAGAGCCCCCTCGATGAACTTCTGCTTCATCGGTACGGCATTGGTGGTGAACGAGGTCTCTATGCCGTTGTCGTGGGCATCCCCCACGATCTCGATGATGTCGGGATTCAGCATCGGTTCGCCGTCACCAGCGAACATCACCGCCTTCAGCCCGAGATTCTGCGCGGATTCGAAGAANCGCTGCATCACCTCGCGCCGAAGGAACACGCGCTTGTAACCGAGATAGTCGACCGAACAGAAGGTGCACCGATGATTGCAGGATCCTGCAGTGGAGATCTCCGCGTAGATCGGCTCGAGGTCCCGGTACCGCTCCCAGTCATCACCTGCNTCCAGGATCGCCTGCACCCGTCCTGGGTGNTAGGTCAACTTGTGACTGTCGATTCTGAACCGATCCGCCATCACTGACCCCCTAGACCCAGTACCGCTATGGCTTGTGCGAATATTCGACGGAAACCTGGCTCAACGTCTCAAGGTTGACGTCAAGCCACCGCATCGTATCTACCAGTCCCTCATCCAGCGTGATCTCGTCCACCCAGCCGAGATCGTTCCGGACCTTTCCAGAATCCAGTTCGTACCGATGGTCCTTGCCCATTCGGTCGGGGACTTCATCAACCAAGTCACGAGGGTCCACCCCGGCGAGGCGAAAGATCCGGTAGACCAGATCCCTGATCGACACCACCTCCCTACCAGCGACATGGTAGGCCTCGCCATGCTCGCCATCGACGGCGACCTTGAGAGTCGCTGATGCGACATCCACCACGTGCACGAAGTTGCGTAACGACAGACCTCCTCCATGCAGGGGAAGCCGCTGTCCCAACCGGCAGCACAGCATTGCCCTCGGAACGATCCGGTAGAGCCGTTGGCCGGGTCCGTAGAGATTGGCAGCACGGGTGAATACCACGGGGAAGTCATAGGCCTCAAAGAAGGTCTGGAGGTGCATGTCGCAGGCAGCACGCGAGACCGCATAGGGCGTGGTCGGGGCAAATGCCGCACCTTCGACCATCGGACCGTCGACCGACCCGTAGACCTCTGGGGTGGAGACATGGACGTACTTCTCAAGTGTCGGTACTCGACGGAGACGATCGTGCAGTCCCACCTGGGCCACGACGTTGGTCTGGTACCAGTCCGTCGGACGGTCCCAGCTCTGGGCCACCATGCCCTGACCGGCGAAGTTGACCACATGCGTCGAGCCCTGAGCCTCGACCACTTCCATCAAGCGGTCCAGATCATGGTTCAGGTTGATCCGATGGAATCGGAACCCCTCGCAAGGGCCCCAACGGTGGGGAAGGAAGACCTCAGCAGGCTCATCCGATCTGCTGACACCCACCACTTCAAGGCCCTTGTCCAGAAGGTGACGGACGAAGTGTGAACCGGTGAACGAGTTGCTCCCGATCACGAGAAAGCGCTGGGCACTCACCGCTCGACCTCACCGAAACTGAGTGCCTTGACCATGGAGTGGATCGGATGACCCGAAAACCACGCCGACCACTCATCATCGGGGGCCATCTCCAACATCACGGGCGACGCTGCATCCCGCTGGGCTCGATCAAGCATCTCCGGTGTGCCGACGTCTCGGTGAACCCCGTAGTTATGCCAAGCGGCGATGCCTCCGAGATACTCCGGAATCACCTCGGTGCTGAAATCGGTCACCTCAGGATGCTCGACGATCCAGTCCACTACCGTCCGATCCAGGATGTAGACCGCTCCGTTCGCTCTCCGTCCAGGGGGGTCTAGGACCTTCTCGTGAAAACCGACCACGACGTCGTCGCCATCAGTCTCCACAATCCCGCAGGCCTCGGGTACCTCCGCCTCGAAGGTCATCATCGTGATGTCCGTGTGAGCTGGACGACGTCGACGGTGGAAGTCCACAAAGTCGCTGAAGTCGCACCGGCACAGGTTGTCGGCGTGGACCACGATCACCGACTCGCCGCCGAGCTTCTCCCGGTTGAAGCGGACGGCACCTGCTGTCCCCAAGATCTCCTCTTCGACCGACGGGTGCACCCAACCACGGAATATGGGGCGTTCGAGGAACCTCAGCATCTCATCAACATGATGGTGCACGTTCACCACCACTTCGTCGACACCCACTTCCCTCATGTACCCGAGCCAGTGCTCCAGTAANGGCCTGCCGTTCACAGGCATGAGGGGCTTNGGCCAGTNCTCNGTCAGCGGACGGAGACGCTTCCCTNGTCCGGCTGCCAGAAGGAGCGCCGTCACGGCCCCCAACTGNCCCACCANCCCTCAGGCCGCGGTTTCGATCANATGGTCGACCACCGAGAGCAACCANATGTGATGGGTCATCTCCACCACGTTGTACGANTGACTGTCNACCCAGAGATCCACGTCTCCCCGACCGCGTAGAGGGTTGTCCTCNGAGAAGCCAGANANGCAGGCGACCGACAATCCCATCTCCCTNGCCTGCTCGGACCCACGCAGAATNTTCGGCGACTGTCCGCTACTACTGATCAGGATGGCCAGGTCCCCCGGATCCGCGTAGGCCCGTAGAGCCTCGCGCACCCAGTTCTCGTACCCGTAGTCGTTCGCGAAGCACGTCAAAAGGTCGGCCTCGTTGAAGTTGACAGCTCGTATTCCGGCAGCCTTCGTCAGGTCAACGGCCACATGACTAGCCATCGCTGCGCTTCCCCCGTTTCCCACCAGNATCACCTTGCCGCCCTGATCGGCCACCGCCCGGACGATGCAGGCGAACCTCTCCAGATCGCCCGAATCGGCGGTCTCCACACTCTCGGCGATCNCCGAGAAGTAGGTGGTGAAGAAGTCGTCATCAGCCATNGTCATCCCCGATCACACAACGACTAAACCGTTGCAACCAGGATCGCTCCCGGCATCCAACAATCTACCGACTGGCCCGCTTCCGACCCGGACCACGACACCACNCTCCAGCGCCGACCTTCGACACGACCTCGTCCACGAAGCCNAGCATCCGNCCTGCATCCTCCGNCCAGTCGTAACAAGCGCGAANNGCCNGNCGACCATTGCGCCCCATCTCCTCCCGCACGACCGGNTCNCGTAATCGAACCANCGCCTCGNCAACGGCCTCCGGATCTCGGTACGGGACAACGATCCCCGCTGCTGACTCTTCCACGATTCGGCTAGCCACCGGGTTCGGTGTTGTCACTACCGGAATTCCCCTCGACATGTATTCGAGAACCTTGGTCGGGATCGACCGTCGATAATCAGGCCGNTCGTCCANCAGGGCGAGACCTGCCATCGCTCCCTCAGCCTGCGAAAGGGCACTNGGATTGGGTACAAATCCATGAACGACCACGTTCGAACCGGCGCGGTCGAGCATCTCGACGACATNCCGGTCGGCCGACCCATATAGGTCCAGACCAACCTTCGGCCCGATCATCCGCATGGCCGCCAACATGGTCTCGATACCGCGGCCCAACGANACCCGTCCGACGTAAACGACNCGACTATCCCCNGGTNTCACATATCGGTCTTGGATCCACGGCGTNTTCCGCACAACAACCCCATGGGGGAACCGATCTACATAGGTTGGTTCGGCCAGCATCACGTCGAATGAGCGGGCCGCCCAACGCTCCANCAGGCCTACCCCTAGGCGGGCNGGACCGCCGAGGATCCCAGGGATCCATTCCTTATCGGCAATCTGGGACGCCAGGTCCTCATGTACGTCCCANACGCGCGGACAACGGATNCATCGCCCCANGAGAGTNAATTCNGGATCGTGGACGATAGCTAGATCAGCGACACGGGTCTCCCTTGAGAGANCCGATGCCATNCTCCTCANAGGNACGAGTCTCCGCNTTCCNANCGACCGGGGAACCGGNACATGNACGAGACCGGGGCGACTGAGATCACNCTCAGTTTCCGGCGCTACATACACCACCTCATGGCCNGCCTCGAGCAGGGCTGGGATCTGACGGTGGAAAATCCGGGCATCCTCCGGATGGTGCACGACCGTGGCAANGACGATCCGCACGGTGAATCCTCAGAGCCGCTCGACGTTGTGGCCGTCCAGCGAACCGCTGGTATCCAGAATCGCCGACGCACGCTCCAGCACNCCGGACTCGAGCACCNCGGTGTGGGGTTGAAGCACCACAACCAGATCTGCTTNGTCGAGATGNGTCGCATCAAGGGCCATNGCCGGGACCGACTCCCCANCAACTCGGAATTCNGGAACGTGNGGATCCAGATAGANCAGNTCGGCGCCCATNCCCTGCAATTGAGCAGCCAGCGGCCTGGCCGGNGTCTCGCGAACNTCGCTGACNTCTGCCTTGTAAGAGACCCCCACCAGCACGATCCTCGATCCGTTGACAGCTTTCTTNTGGCCGTTGAGCGCATCTTGGATTCGCTTGGCGACATAGGCAGGCATCCGCTCAGAGACCTCCTGGGCCAACTCGACGAACCGGAACCGGTATCCGAGCGATCGCACGACCCATGAGAGGTAGTTCGGATCGATTGGAATGCAGTGACCGCCCACGCCGGGGCCCGGATAAAAAGCGTGGAACCCAAACGGCTTGGTCTTCGCCGCCTCGATCGAGGCCCAGAGGTCGATTCCGAGTTCATGGCAGAAAACGGCCATCTCGTTCATCAGGGCAATGTTCACATGGCGATAGGTGTTCTCGAGCAACTTGGCCAGCTCTGCCTCGCGGAGGCCTACCGTTGGCACCACCTCGTCAACCAGCCCAGAGTAAAATTCGACCGCGACATCAGTGCACCGCGCCGTCAACCCACCCACGACCTTCGGCGTATTACGGAGTCCGTATCGCTCGTTCCCCGGGTCGATTCGTTCAGGGGAATAGGCGAGATGGAAGTCCTCTCCAGCCACCAACCCACTGCCTTCCTCGAGGATCGGCCGAACAAACTCTCCCGTGGTCCCCGGATAGGTCGTCGATTCGAGGACCACGAGCGTCCCGGGCCTCAAATGCCCAGCGATAGTCTTCGCCGCCGACTCGACCGCACTGAGGTCCGGAGTTCCGTCATCGGAGAGCGGAGTCGGAACGCAGATCACCACGGCATCAACAGCCGCGAGGCACGATGTATCGGTCGTCGCTGTGAAACCGGTTCTGAGCATCTCAGCTACATCACCTTCATCCAGGTCATCAACATGGGAGACCCCACCGTTCAGACCGTCAACCACCGCATTGGAAACGTCAAGCCCCGCGACAGCCAACCCACTCCTGCAGGCCTCCTGAGCCAACGGCAGCCCGACGTAGCCGAGTCCGATGATTGTCAGTGAACGAGCCACGGCCACCTACCACCCAGAACAGTCGAGAAGGGCAAGCCCGCCGAAAAGACGGGAACCCAGATTGGACACCTTTCAAAGGGTACCAATCATCCCCTAGCAGCCTGCAGCACCAGCCAGGCGTCAGGGTGCCCAATGTCCACCGCTGCCACCGATCCGATTCGATGCCTTAGCCGGAGTTCGGCGATCTTCTCTAGCAGGTGGTTGTCAAAGGAGTCCGGACCGATGTAGGAGTCCCTGGGTTCCATCGACTCGACCACGATTCCACTGCGCGACCCAATGAAAAATCGGCGATCCGCATCCAGCAGGAGATCCTCGTCAAGATGTCGTGCGATGTCAGGAGGCGGCACCGTAGCCAACACGACCGGAGCAAATCCCGTAGCGCGATCCCGATGCGCTTCCAACTGTCTGATCGTCTCCGCCACAGCTGCTTCGGCCATTCCCACGCACGCCATCAAGACAGAGGGTCGCTGATCTCGTAGGCCCTTCGGAAGTCGTCCGGTCGGAGCAGCCCGGCCCGATCCGCCTCCAGGCTTTCCAAGAAGTCCCCGAAGTCTGCTGACGTGCGCTTCGTGGGAGAACCGGCGTCGAACTTCCTCGACCCCATGCTCGGAAACTCGTCGAAACTCATTGGGGCTGCCGTGCAAGGAATCAATCACCGACCAGACACCCCGGGGTTCGGCATAGACGCAGGCATCGCCGAACAACGACTCGAAATGAGGAGGAAGAACAACCACGCATCCTGAGGCCAGAGCCTCCAGGATCGTCCGCCCGAACGCCTCGACGAGATCACGGTGATGGAAGTAGACGAAGAAGTCGACACCGCGGAGGAACTCCCCGGGCTCCAGTCCGCCGAATCCGTAGACCTCCCATGACTCCGGGACGCGGTCNCCGAGAAANCCCTCTAACCCATCNATCCCTCCGAGAACACGGACACCCGCCCGTCCATCAATCGGATACGCAGCNAGGAAGTCCTCCGGGTCCTCNGGCCATTTCATCGGGGTCGGGCGCCCATGTCGACCGATCACCGGACGATCACCCAAGGGGCCCATTCGCTCCACCGCCCAACCTTCCGGGTCGATCACCTCCACCCAGTCGTCGTCGGTCAACGGCACCCCCCCACCCTCCAGATGTGACCGGACGGTGGGACTCACCGGACACCACACCGGCGNCTCTCCCAAAGCCTCNATGNCATGACCATGCACCTCAACAGGGTCGTAGTAGACGGTTCCGTCNTTGTCGCTCGGAACCTGTCCGACAAACACGAGGTTTTGTCGACTCNNGATCTCTAGTCGGCCACCGAACCCCTCGGTCAGAATCGTCGGGTGCTTGACTATCGCCAGCCCACAATCCACTGGCTCATCAGGGTGAACCAGAATCAGCGACCCGTCATCCAGCATGGACCGGACCCCTGGGTGGAATGCCCGGTCACGCTTGAGGCTGGATGACTGGCAATGGAGAACCCCAACCCGGTATCCCGCAGCCACGGCGGCCCTGGCCTCCTCCACCAGGCTGGATGACGACCAACCAGGGAACCGTAAATCTGTCAGGTAGAGGACATCGAGCGACGTGCTATCCACCGGCCTAGGTCCGGCCGCTCCAGTCTCATCTAGTGATCTCATCTCTCCATCTTCTAGCAGACCAGTTGCTCTCCGTAATAAGTGCGGCCCGTGACTGAACCGCTGAAAGGGCTCGGGCCGATCACGGGGATGAGACAGCCGATAGGTTTCCACTGTGCGGATCCTCGTCAACCCAGTGCCAGCTCGATGAAGATCGTGGTGACCGGTGGGGCGGGATTCGTCGGAGCCAATCTGGCTCGCCGACTTCAGCATGACGATGCTGTGACCGAGGTGGTCATTCTCGACGACCTCTCCTTTGGCTTTCACGAGAATCTCGAGGGCCTTGACGTCAGTTTCGTCGAAGGCTCGATCCTCGACACCGACCTCCTCGAATCGACGGTTGCCGGCGCCTCCTCAGTGGTCCATCTGGCCGCGCGATCCTCCGTTCCACGATCTATCGCCCATCCGTTCGCGGCCCACGAAGCCAACGCTACGGGCACCGTTCGCGTCCTTGAAGCGGTCAGGGATCTCGGTGACGCCCAGGTCATCGTGGCCTCATCCTCTTCGGTATACGGAGCTAACAAAGTGCTTCCAAAGCATGAGGCGCTAGCCACCCGTCCGATCAGCCCCTATGCGGCGAGCAAGTTGGCGACCGAGGCTTACAGCCTCGCCTGGGGTCATGCCTACGAACTCCCCGTCCTCGCTCTCCGGTTCTTCAATATCTTCGGCCCACTCCAGCCTCCGCTGCACTCCTATGCCGCTGCCATCCCCTCATTTCTGGCTGCAGCATTCCAAGATCAGCCGCTTCCGGTGCACGGCGACGGCACCCAGAGCCGCGACTTCACCTACGTGGACACGGTGGTTGAAGTCATAACCGACGCAATTCACCGCCGAGTCAGCCATTCCGAGCCCGTGAACCTCGCGTTCGGCACCCAGGTGAGCCTCTTGGAGGTGATCGACCAACTCGAGAAACTACTGGGACGGGCCCTGCCCCTCGACCACTTGCCTCCGCGGCTCGGTGACGTCCCTCGGTCTCAGGCCGATTCCACGACACTCCTCAATCTCTTCCCCCAGGTCGTGCCCACATCGCTTACCGACGGCCTCGAAGCGACCATCGAGTGGTTCCACCGAACCAGGCCATGGGAGAGACTGGCCAGGGCCTGAACGAACTGATCAGGCCGACTCATCGCGATCGTTGATCACGTAATGGCGGCGACGGCTCTCCGGGTACACCGGAACGAGCGCAAGCAGGCAGGCCGCCGCCACCGCGGTAATTGCAACGAGACCGGTGACCATCAGGCCTGAGAACCGATCGACTCTGCTGATCACGAACGCGAGAACACCAGCTGAGGCCGAGGCGAAATAGGTCAAACCGACTGAGACGGGCACCGGTATGCCGCTACGCACCATGCGATGGCTGATGTGGTCCTGACCGCCCTGGAACGGACTTCGNCCCGCAGCCATGCGGGACAGCGTCACGAGTGACGTATCCGTGATCGGTAGAACGCAGATCACCACGGGTACGAGATACGCCCCTGAGACCGAATCGGCGAACCGCAACTTGATGCACAGGTAGGAGATCAAGAACCCCAGAAATAGGGCTCCCCCATCCCCCATATAGACCCGGGCAGGGTGGAAATTATGATGNAGGAATCCGCTGGCACAGCCAGCGAGGCTTACAGCCAGTGCCGCNACCAGGAACTGGCCATTGGAAGCNGCGATGACAAACACGGCGACGGAACAAATCGCTGCCTGNCCGGCCGCNAGGCCATCCATGTTGTCGAGAAGGTTGAACGCATTCGTGATTCCCACCACCCACAGCACCGTCAACAACACATCAACAAACTCTTCGCCGGTCAGGGTGATCCCCACATCCATCCTCCACAGCTGCACCGCGCAGAGGACCTCTGCCAGCAACCGAACCGCCGGCGAAAGATTCCTGAGGTCATCGGCCAGGCCCACCACCCCGAGACCAACTGCNAGGACCAGTACCGCCACNAACTCACCTTGGCCGCTCTCCGGAGGATCGAGGAGAGCCGCACCGGCGACCGACGCGGCAAAGGCGAGGACAATCGCCAAACCCCCCAGATACGGGACGGGNGAAATNTGNCTCTTATGACCGCCCGGCTCGTCGAAGACCCCGGCTCGAGTCGCTGCGGCAATGGCCACCGGCGTGAGGACCAGACAAAGCAGGGCAGACGCGACGAAGATTCCCGTGTACTCCCACCATGCCCCGGTCATAGCCCCNGCCTAGCGCCGCTGGTCCTCGATCACNGCCATGATGATGGCATCTAGGTCCTGTGTGGGCTGGAATCCCACCAGATCATGGGCCCGGGTGACATCTGGAACACGACGCTTCATGTCCTCGAACCCCTCCTCGTANGCCACGTCATANGGGATGTACTCGATCGGACTCGACGAGCCAGCGAGTTCGACCACCCGTTCCGCTAGGTCTGCCATCGAAATCTCACCNANCCCGCCGAGGTTGAACACTCTTCCCANCGCCGCCTCNTCCTCGGACAGGGCCAGGATCCCCCCGACGATGTCTTGCACAGCACAAAAACAGCGAGTCTGGGATCCGTCACCGAACACGGTGATCGGCTCACCACGGAGTGCCTGGGTAACGAACCTCGGGATGACCATCCCGTAACTACCTGTCTGCCGCGGTCCAACGGTGTTGAAGAGTCGAACAATGACAGTCTCCAAACCCTTCTCCCGCCAGTAGGTGTAGGCGAGGATCTCGTCGATCGCCTTGGCCTCCGAGTACGACCACCGACTCTTCAGAGGGGATCCGAGGATCCGGTCATCGTCTTCAGAAAGTCGGTCAGAAACGTTTTTCCCATAAATCTCCGACGTAGACGCCACGAGGATCCGCTTGCCGTATTTGTGCGACTTCTCGACAACGATTTCGGTGCCGCGAATGTTCGTCATCAGGCTCTCGAGGGGCTTCTCGACAATCAGGTTCACTCCTACCGCGGCCGCGAGGTGGTAAACGACGTCTGACCGGGAGACCACATGATCCACTAGGTCGGCATTGAGTACTGACCCAAGCACGAACTCAACATCCGCGCACCCTTCAAGATGTTCGATGTTCGCCAGCCGCCCTGTGGAGAGGTCATCCAGAAGGATGACCTGATCACCACGCTCGACCAGACGGTCGGCGAGGTGGGACCCGATAAAGCCCGCCCCACCAGTGATCAGCGCTCTCATCTGGCGATCCTACCGTTGCCACAGCGACTGATCTGGGGCCATCCGATCCAAGTCACCCCGTGGATCGACCCTCCGCCAGGCGAGCGTAGAGGCTCTCATGATCGGCGACCAAGCGCTCTACGGTGAACCGCTCTCGGGCCCTAATGGCCGCCTGTTCTCCCATCTGACCTCGTAGGTCCCGATCCGAGAGGAGGTCGACCATCGCATCGGCCATCGACGATGCATGAAGCGGTACCACCCTGCCCGTCACCCCGTGTTCCACGACCTCCCCTGCGCTGCCCACGTCGGTCGTCACCCCTGGCACACCTGCCATCGCCGCTTCTATGAGCGTGACAGGCATGCCCTCGTTGTCCGAGCTGATGGCCACAAGGTCGGCTGCCGCATACAGGAGAGCAAGGTCCGACCTCCATCCCAGAAACCTGACCGAACTTCCGAGGGGTTCAGCCTGAGTAACCATCTCGTCCAACAGGTCGCCTTCTCCGGCAACGACCAGCACTGCCTTTGGAACCTGATCAAGAAGCAATGCAAACGCCTCGATGAGCCGATCCACCCGCTTGATCGATGTGAGCCGACCAACGAATAGCGCCACCGGCACCCCTTCAGGGAGTCCCAGCAACTGCCGGGCGCTATTCCCATCGACCGCCCGGGGAGCCACCACCCCAGGGGGCACCACCACATAGGACGCTGATTGTCCAATGCCAGCCGCGAGCAGGTCGTCGCGCACCCGCTTGCCTACCGATACCAGAGCAGTAGTGCGCCTCGCCAGAATCCGTTCGACGATTCGGATCACACCACTCGCCATCGGTGAGAAATAGCCGTAAAGGAGGTGGCCATGGTACGTGTGAACCCGGATGGGCACGCGACAGACCATCGCAGCCAGTCGCCCAAGCACACCAGCCTTGGCGGTGTGGGTATGCACGATGTCGGGGCGGAACCGGCGGATCTCCCGGCAGATACCCCAGAATGCCCGGAAATCGTTAAGCGGCCCCGGAGACCGACCGAGCCCAGGAATAACGGCTACAGGCAGTTCAGGATCCCGCAGGGCCAAGAAGTCCGCTTCATCACCACCTGTAGAGCCGACGAGAAGGCGGGTCTCAAAGCGATCAGGATCGATCTGTCGGGTCAGGACGCTGGTCTGCCATGCAGGGCCGCCCACGTTCATCCTCGCGATGATCCGCATGACACGAATGGGACGCTGCCTCCTCATCGAATGGCCAGTTCGTGCTGCCATGCCTGGAACATCAAGACGGACCACAACAAAAACGTGTGATCAGCTCGGCCCTCGACATGATCGGACCATCGAGCCGACACCAGTGCAGGGTCGAACAACCCCTGCTCAGCCAGAAGACCAGGGTCCAGGAGACCATCGGCCCAGCCCCGGAGAGGCCCCCGGAGCCAAGGGCCAACGGGTACGCCGAAGCCCATCTTGGGCCGATCTGTAAGGTGCGATGGCACATAGCGCTCGAGTAAGCGCCTCATGGCCCACTTGCCAGACCCGTCCCTGAACCGGTCACGCTGGTGGAGGCTCCAGGCGAATCGAAATACCTCAGGGTCCAAAAAGGGTAGCCGGGCTTCGAGGCTCACGGCCATCGAGGCCCGGTCCGTCTTCGTGAGAAGATCGTCGGGAAGGTAGGCCACCGTGTCCATCAACATCGCCGCCTCGAAACCACCGCGACCGCTGAAGCCCTCAGGGAGGTCATAGAGACCCTTGGCCGGCACCTCCGAACCGATCACGAACTCCTCCGCACTATTTTCAGCAGTCATCATGGCCTCGTAGGTCCTCGCCGGATCGGCGGCGGCCAACACCCGAGCTGCCTTGTTGGCTAGATGGCCTAAGCGTCCTCGAGAGCCTCCCGGAAGCAACCGAGCCAGTGTCCCTGTCCCGATTCGATCCCAAGCCGACGACGGGACGGACCGCAGCATTGATCCACCTACCCGACGAATGGGAGCCGGCCAGAACGACATCACACGGTGAAACCGATCTAGATGTCGATAGCGGTCGTAGCCCCCGAACAACTCGTCCCCACCGTCGCCAGCCAAGGAAACGGTGACGTGACGACGGGCCAGACGGCTCACTAGGAACGTCGGGATCTGAGATGAGTCGGCAAAAGGCTCGTCGTACATCCCCGGCAAAAGTGGAATGACCTCTCGAGCCTCCGATGGGCTGACCACGAGCTCGTGATGATCTGTTCCAAGGTAGGAAGCGACAGCCGCGGCATATCTCGACTCGTCGTAGGCCGGTTCGCTAAAGCCGACGGTGAAGGTTTCGACCGGCCGGGCCGAAGCGACACCCATCATGGCAACGATCGTGGAGGAGTCGATCCCGCCCGAGAGGAACGCCCCGATGGGTACGTCGGAGACCATGCGAGAAGTGACGGTTCGCTGGAGGAGCTCTTCTAGTTCGTCAACAGCGTCCTCACCCCGTTCAACCCCGCCTACGGCCTCCGAAGCAACCTCCAGCGACGACCAGTACGTGATGTCCTCCGATCTCCGCCCCGACGAATCGAATCGCAGCACGTGTCCGGGTCGGACCTTGGAGACGCCGTCATAAATCGTCTTGGGTGCAGGGATGCAACCCCACTTCAACAGATCGGTGACCGAGTTGCGATCGATATCGGGGGCGAAGCCGTCCACCGCATGAAGAGCCTTGAGTTCCGAACCGAACACCAGAGTCCGGCCGGCTCGGCCGTGGTACAGCGGCTTCTCGCCGAAGCGGTCTCTAGCCAGCCAGAGCTCATGGGATTGCCGATCCCATACCGCCAGAGCNAACATTCCGACCATTCGTTCCAGTGCGGGAACGACACCGATCGCCGAGATCGTCTCGAGAAGCACTTCAGTGTCCGAATGGCCTACTAGCGCTGACCGATGTTCAGCCGGCATAGCCGCGACCATCGCCTCAGCGTTGTAGGACTCGCCGTTGTACGACATGACCCACCGCCCGTCGTGGGAAACCATCGGCTGCGCGCCGGCATCAGAGAGGTCCACCACGGCCAGCCTGCGATGTCCTAACGCCACCCCCTGAGCAGGGTCAGACCATATGCCGCGACCATCAGGACCCCGGTGGCTAAGACGATCGGACATTGCCTGCGCTGCCGCCTCAAGCGCCTCCCCGGATCGGTCTCCAACCGGACCGAGCAGCCCGGCGATTCCACACACCTCAGGTCCTTCCGCTACTCATGCAGCGAGGCACTCCCGCCCGACGGGTACGCCGGTCGATCGACCGAGCCGATCCAAACCGAGCATGGCTCACCAGACCTCGAGTCCCGGAATCGCCGTCACAAAGGTCGCTCCCCAGTTCCTCACGTAGGCCAGTTGTTCTGCCACTTCGGAGCGGAGGTTCCAGGGAAGGATCAGTACATGGTCTGGGCGTAGCCGATCAATTTCGTCCTCAGCGACAATGGGAACCCGGCTTCCGGGAAGCCACTTGCCCTGCTTTGCCGGGTTCCGGTCGACGACCATCGGGAGTAGGTCGGGCCTCACCCCCGCGAAGTTCAACAGCGTGTTCCCCTTAGCTGCGGCCCCATACCCCAGGACGAGTCTCCCTTCTGTCTTCGCTTTTAGCAGGAATCGGAGCAACTCATCCTTGACAGCCTCGGCCTCAGCCTGAAACCCCGCGTAATAGTCGGAACGCTGGACTCCTGCCTCCTCCTCCATGTGGAGCATCGCTCCGACGGTCGACTCGACAGATCGATCGCAACTCCCGGCCGGCTGGACGAACACCCGGAGGCTTCCGCCATGGGTGGCTAGTTCCTCGACATCAAACACCTCCAAGCCTGACGCCACCACCGCGTGTTCGAACGCGGTCAACGACAGGTAGGAAAAGTGTTCGTGGTAGATCGTGTCGAACTGACACTCGGAAACGAGTTGGAGAAGGTGGGGAAACTCGAACGTCGCCACACCACCGTCTCCTAGGAGGCGCCCGCAGGCGCTAACGAAGCCCACGATGTCGGGCACGTGCGCTACGACGTTATTGGCCACCAGGAGATCTGCACTAAGGCCCCCAGTCGACAACCGGTCAGCCAGGTCCACGGTGAGAAACTCCCCGACCACATCCAGACCCAGTTCTCTGGCGGCCTCCGCCGTACTGGCCGTCGGCTCGATACCGATGCACGACAACCCCCGCTCGGCAAAGAAGCTGAGAAGCGTCCCATCGTTGGACGCCACTTCGACCACCGTGCTATCTCCATCCAGCCTGAAACGATCGACCATTGTCTCCGTATAGGCCGCACAGTGGTCTACCCAACTCGACGAGAAGCCACTGAAGTAGGCGTAGTCGGAGTCAAAGAGTTCCGATGCCGTTGCGTAGTCCTCCGTCTGGACGAGCCAACAGGATTCACAGACCACGACTCGTAGAGGGAACCACCTTTCGGGCGACATGAGCCCGGCACGCGATAGGTAGGCGTTCGACGGAGGCGAACTGCCAAGGTCCGCAAAAACCGATTCAGCAGACCCTCCGCATTGACGACACTTCATCCGCCAGTCACCTGTCGGACGTCACCAGACCCGCCAAGGTGCGCTCCCGGACTCCCAGAGCTCGTTCAACAGATCGCGCTCACGAACCGTGTCCATCGGTTGCCAGAAGCCGTAATGATGGAAGGCTCGCAACTCGTCACGCGCTGCCAGCTCACCCAACGGTTCGGCTTCCCAACGAGTTGAGTCGTCTGCGATCAGTTCCAGACACTCGGGTTGGAGGACGAAGAATCCTCCGTTGATGAGGCCATCGTCGCCAGGCGGCTTCTCGGTGAATCCAGTGACCCTTTCTCCATCGAGTTCCAAAGCTCCGAAGCGACCGGGGGGTTTCACCGCCGTGACCGTGGCCATGCACCCGTGAGCCCGGTGGAAGTCGACCAGCGCTGTCACATCCACATCGGACAGCCCATCCCCATAAGTCATGCAGAACATTTCTTCGCCCTGCACGTACTCGGCAATTCGCTTGAGTCGGCCACCGGTCATGGTGTCGTCCCCGGTATCGACGAGGGTCACCCGCCAGGGCTCTCCCCCTCCCCGGAGCACCTCCATACGGTTCTCGGCTACGTCGAAACGGACATCGGACACGTGGAGGAAGTAGTTGGCGAAGTACTCCTTGATCACATAGCCCTTGTAACCACAACAGATCACGAAGTCATCAATGCCATAGGCCGAGAAGGTCTTCATGATGTGCCAGAGCACGGGCATCCCACCAATCTCGACCATTGGCTTGGGACGAATCGTCGTCTCCTCGGACAGTCGCGTCCCCAAGCCTCCAGCGAGTATCACCGCCTTCATCGCACCTGCTCCCCAGTCATGTTCCGAAAGTTATCCGAAGACAACCGGCCCCCCCGGTGCACCGTCATTCTGCGTAGTCGAGACCACGATAGATGCGCACAAGTTGATCGACTGCAGCGTCTAGATCAAAGTTCCGTGCAGCTAGCGCGGTGGCCCTTTCCACGGTTCCCGGGTCGTCAACTAGCGAGAGCACCCGGGCGGCGACCAGTCCNAGATCGTCNTCGGGACTCATGCTGATCCCNGCCTCCGCAGCCTCTAGTAGATGNGTGGCGTCTACCAGCCCNCGGTTGACCACTACGGGTCTCCCCACGGCCAAGATCTCTCCGATCTTGGTGGGCATAGCCGCTAAAAGGCTCACACCAGCATCCTCTCGGCAAACGCTGAGGCCAACATGGCAAGAGGCGACTAAATCTGGCATCTCCCCCANAGATGCCGACACGCGTACTGCTCCCACTGCCGCCAGATCAGATTCCCAGTCAGTGGTCTCCGGCGCCGCAACGATGAATTCCACGTCTGTCATGCGTTGGAGAGCCGCAACCAGGTCGAGCATGGCAGGCACGTCGTAATAGCGGTTGAGGGTCCCGGCGAGCAGCACTCGGAGCGGNGCATTACTTGGTGGAGGCGACGGGACGAACCGTTGACGATCCACACACGTGGTGATGACACTCGCCTTCGGGCCGACCACACCACCGTACCGATCGTCAAGAACGTCGATCGCCGACGAAGTAAGGGTGACCACCCGGTCAGACCGTCTAGCGGCCGCCCGCTCGATCCGACGAAACACCCGAGCCTGCAGGGAGCCCTCGGAGAACACCCCGGTGGCAACCTTCTGATCAGCCCATAGTGATCTGACGTCCCACACCCACCTGTCCACCGAGGACGACATCACCGCGGCTGCCGCCATGTCGCTACGAGCGTGCACCAGCGACGCCCCTCGAATGTGCCGAGCTAGGCGGGTAACCCTCCCTAGACCGCCCCGTGCACCCGCACCGCCGAACCGATGCGGGTGCCAGCGAACCCCGGCCGCAGCCAGGAGGTCTCGTAGATCTCCGTCTACCGTCCGCTCAAAACTATGCAGGTCGATCCCTACTCCCCGGGAGGCAAGTCGGAGGATGTAGGCAAGGACCTGTGAGGCCCCCACCGTGCTGCCTAAGGGATCCATAGACAAGTAGGTGACCCGAAGGTCCCGGTCTGTTGACATCATCGGACCCCCACGCTCGCAAACACCTGGTCCCACGCACCGAGAATCGTCTGGTCCCCATAAGGTCCGAGAGCCGCTGCCTGTCCCTTCTCAGCAGCCAATCTGCGCCCCACCCCATCGGCGGCATACGACACCAGCGCCGTCTCCCACTCCTCCTGCCCGGCACACAGCGTGTCCAGGGGAACGCCGGCGAACTCCACTGCGCGACGGTGTGCAGGAGTGTCAGACGCTATGACCGGAAGGCCGAGCCGCCAAAAGATCCGCATCCGGTTCTCAGGTTTCCCAAGTTGATACGGGTCCTCTCGAACCACGGGGACAATGGCGACGTCACAGTTCTGCGCAACGTCCCGAAGTACCCCCACCTCCCAGTCATGGATCTCGACGGTCAAGCCCCAGGAGGAAACGACCTTGTGGAGGTTCCGCACCAAGAAACGGTTCATGAAACGCGGGGCAGCCGGGTCCGTGATCAGATGGAATGTGACACCTCTCATCTGATCAACCATCCGTAGTGCTGGCAGCACTTGCTCGATGGCGCCCAACGTTGGGTGCATTCCTTCCCAAACCACGTCCAGACGAGAGAACTCTGCACCAGCTTCGGTGTCCTCTCCGACCGACAACGGTTCGATCTCCACATGCAGGTCAAGAGCGACATGGACGTTGTCTGAGTGACGTTTAAGTTTCTCAGCCTGCTCTGGCGTGCTGCAGACGACTGCGTCGGCCCTGTCAATGAGTCGTCGCATCGCACGGTCATAGTCCATTACAGGTCGGGAAAGTGGACCTGCGACCCACTTAGCCAGACCACGAGCTCGCGTCTTCGCCGAGGAAACCTCGTCTAGAAACGCATCTGGAAGGTCCAAGACAACGGCGACGTCTACCGGCGCCTTGCACCATCGGAAAATGTCAGCCTCCGTGCTCAGGACCGCAACATCGACTCCGTCCCACCCTTCGATGACGCTGAAGTCAAGCGAACGACCCTCCGCATAGCCCGGAAACCGGCGTCGGTCGCCCGGGGGGGCCATCGATGGGTGGAGCGGCACATAGCCAAACGAGGTCACCGGAACTCCCTCGGTTCGCCACGATCGTCACTCACGACACCGGTACCTCGCCTGTCGAATTCATCCACCGGCGACACACAACCATCTGGTGATCTCGGCGTCGGTTCGGCTGCGTCCGAAAATACCCGAGAAGAAATGCCTGGGCCGAGCATGCGGGACGCTTGACAATCCAGTTGACATCTTCGATAGCTATGACCTCACCGTCATGTTTCCCATCGGCATGGGCTCAAAGGGATTCGAGGTGATCGACGTGACCTTCTTGTTCATGGCCCATTCCTTGGCCTCCCCCCTTATCCATTCCATTCATAGACCAGCGATCTCGAAGATGCTCTATGCCAACCATGGAGAGAACTGCCAGTGCCACTAGAACCTGCCCACGGTGCCTGAAGGCCGTCCCGAGGTTCCCCTGGGTTACTGCGGCCGCGCCAGTAAACAACGCCACCTGGACCATCAGGAAAATCGCCTCATCCGATGAGCGCCACTTAGCGACGATGCCGACGACCGAAAGAAGGATCAGCAGCAACCAGATCGGCGACTCCAGAGCCGCAGCGGTGCGTCCAAAGCCTCCATCCGCCTCCCACGGAAATGGGCGAAGTGTCACCGAAACCAACCCGTGTGGAAAGCTCGCCAAGGTGGCTTCGAGGTCATTGTCCAACATGATGTGCCGACCCTCGGCATCCACGATGAACTTCTGGTTCGTTGTATTGAGTTCCGTGACGCGCTCAAGGATGTCTCCGGGCAAGGAAGGCGCGACGTCGCATTCAACGCCACATACGGCACTCGCGGCCCCGGAGGTCAGTCCGGACGTTGACCCGCCAGCAGCGTTGGCTGACTCAGCGGGCATCGAGGGATCCAAGGTGGCGGACCCCTCGTTGGCGGACCCGTCGTTGGCGGGTAGCAACGGGCACTCGGAGCAGAGCGTGGGGTCACCAGCAACGACGACCGACTCATCGAACATGGAGGGTGCAGCGATAGCCGACTCAGCGGACATGGCGAGGACTGCACGTACCGTTCCGAGACCCTTTGCCGAGGCAGACGCATACTCCACGCCGCCGGGACCCATACCCATGGAAACAGGAAGTAGAACGACGAGTAACACGACAGCCAGAGAGCGACCGAGCCGAGTTCTGCCCTTGAGTAGTAACCCACCGATGAGACACCAGGTGACCAACAGGGCTGAATGGACCCGAAGATACGACATCAGAAAGATCGGCCCGGCGGTCGCCACCATCCATCCGATGCTCCCGAGCGCTCGTTCCGATCGACCAGAACGAAACACGAAGAAGATCGTCAAGGCCAGCAGGCACCAGATGAGCGACTCGCGAATGGCCGCCGACGAGAACGCTATTTGGGACGGCAGGAGCGCGACCACGAGACCAGCGCTCAGGGCGTATCCCGGGCGGACGAGCCGCCGAGCGATTACAACCGTCAACACCGCAGCGAGGACACCATAGAGAACCGCTACGCACTGAGCTGCGAACCGTGACGGTCCAAAGACCTCAAACAGGAGGAGGATCTGGAGCGTAAAGGTCCTCGTGGACTGGAAGAGCGACTCGCCATACCCAAACCAGAAAGTTGCGAGCCGACCATCGGCAGCCGCTTCCGTGACGGCCAGATACTGAACCGAATCTGGAGCCAGCGACCAGATGTCGGCCCGATTCACGAAGACTGCGAGCAGTGTCCGAGGGACGAAGGCAACTATTCCAACCGCTGTTAGCGGGCGGCGGAGGGCTAGTTGCGCGAGCTGCCCCACGGCCCTTCGGACCACCATGCCGGACCGGGTGGAGGGCGACAATTTCGCCATCATCGACGGAACCACCTAGTGGCCTGAAGGGCGTTTTCGATCGCGGCGGGCCTTCTTTCTGGATCTCCAACGACGAGGACATCACCCTCAACTTGAGGTCTACCGAGCTCAATCATCGCAAGACTCGTGTGGAGGGCCGAATAGCAGAGGCGACGAGGGCTAGCGACATCAAGGCCATCAGCCCATATCCCCCGACTCGGACCCACGCCGCACCGATCTCATCGTGATTGGGGATCACCATCAAGTCGACCACGACGATGACGACCGCTCCGAACAGGCCGGGAACGGCAAGCGGGCGATACATGCCCAGCCCTGCGAGGACTCCGGTCGAGATGAGGAACACCCCAAAAAGCCCCTCACCAAGAGCCAAAACCCCGATCAAGTCGCGGATGCCGCTGAATCCTGATCCAGCCACCGGGATTACAACCGCTGCTCCGGTCATGGCGACCAGCACCATGAGGGCCGAATAGCCAAACCCCAGCCGCAACATGATCCTTTTCAGGGTTCCATGAGGGATGTCACCCGAAGCGATCCGATTGGAGAGCACCTGAGTCGCCGGCAGTAGGAGCAACCTCGGTAGTTCAGCGGTGGTCGATGCAACAGAAAAGACCCCGAGGGCAGCCGGCGTAGATAGAAGTCCGAGGAGCATCCGATCGGCACGCAGCGCGACAGACTGGCCCACTGAACCAGCAAAGACCGGCAACCCCTTACCGACGATGGGTCGCCAAGTCCTGGGATCGAAGCGCGCCTTTGGAGAACGACTTCGAACCACTCCCCAGAGGTATACGGCTCCCAGGGCATAGCCCAAGGCGGTCAAAGCAAGGACCAGTTCCACGGAGAGACCGCCAGCAACAGCAACCGGAACGACGATCACCACCGGCACCAGGCCGGTCAGGAGTTCCCGAACTCCGGTCTGTAGCGTCCGCCGAACGGCGAACGCTGCATCAACCAGCATGTGGGAAAGGAACATGGCCGCACCGAGGAACACTCCGATCACGCAGGTCGCCACCCCAGATCCAAAGAACGTCGGACCGACTATGCCGAGGACCGTGGCGACCAAGACTGTCTGGACGCCAACGAGTGCAACGATCAACCCCAGGTAATCCTCGATCTTCGTGTCCATGCCCCTGAGGATCTCGATCCGGCCACTCACGTTGGTGCCGAGGTTCACAAACTCGGTGCACAGAATCGCCACCGTCACAACAAAGACGATTTCACCGCGGCCGACGGGACCCAACTGTCTAGCGCTCGCTGCCGCGACAACGAGCGCTGCGGAGGCTGAAATGACTCGGGCGAACGCCACCACCATCGTCTCCCCGCGCGGTCCGTCGAGCATCGAGCGAAGCGGAGTCCCATGGCGGAGCGAGAAAGAGTTCATCAGTCGTTCAGGCCCGATGATCGATGACCGACTGCGACCCACCACGGTGGATCTTCAGAGAACTTGATGTCGTCCAGGCCCGCTTCGGTGAGCAGAGTCATGATCTCAGCCTGGGTGAAACGCTTCTCGAGTCGGGTACCAAACCGGTCGAGGGCGTCATTGCGCATTACGTAGAACGACCGGCCCCGATACTGGAAAAGGGGTATGTGGCTCGGATCCCCACCCATCTTCTCGACCAATGCCGCCATTCGTGCCAATGGGAAATAGACAAGTACGGCGATGCAGTCAGTTACCGGGCCCTTCAACCGTCGTGGCAGGCGGGCAACCACGTATCGGAGGAGGGTGACCATCCGCAAGGTCAGTCGACGGCCCAGTCCCGCGTCTTCGAGTCGGTAGTAGAGGTAGACGAGGAATGGTGCCCCTGGCTTCAACCGATCCACGCAAGCCCTCAGTGCCCGCTCCGTGTCTGGCACGTGATGGAGTACGCCAAGCGAGTACCCGAAGTCACACGATCCGGAGGGGATGCTCATCTCGGTGAGGTCCTCGTGGTGGAAGCAAACGTTCGAACGATCTGCGAGAGTCCGTCGAGCAACTTCGACGGCTTTTTCGCTGGCATCCACGCAGTGAAGAGTCCCCACGCGTTCCGCGAAGAAGCGTGCCCACCGTCCTGATCCGCATCCCGCGTCGAAGCCGATTGCGTCCTGAGGTAGATCCCCGAAGGGAAAGATCGAGGTATAGGCCTCGAACATTTCCAGTAGTTCGCCACGATCGAGACGTCGGTTGTCGAACCTTGACCATTCGTGCCCGAACGAGTCCACTACCCGGTCGTTCACATTGCGTCGGAAGGCAACAAGATCACCCACCTGTCAACCCCTCACCCACCGCTGCAATGGTAGCCACTGATCACTGAGCACCTCTCGCCCCCACGGTCAACGATCCGACACCACCAATCCCTCGGGGACGGCGCGAACATCGCCACCTTCTCGGACTCGGCCGATTACAACGTTTCGTGCCAACGCCGCAGTTCGGAAGCTTCATTCACGCGTCCGATGGCCACCAAGAACCTTTCGAACTCATCGACAGTTCCGGTCGAATAGGGATCGCGCGCAATAGCTAACCGGTACCACTCTCTAGCGAGACCAAGTCGCCCAGAAGTTGCCCAGTCCGCGGCTGCATATCTCGCGACCTGCAAGGCCGCCGCCGCACTGCCGGGTAGAAGTTCAGCAGCCCGACTCGCATCTTCGATCGCTGCATCCAGTTGGCCCGTGCGGGCCAGAAGGCGTGCGCGCTTCTGCAGCAAGAAACCGTTTCGCTTGTCGATCGTCACCGCCCGATCCAACTCGCTACGCATCTCAGCCAGGTCTTGGCGCGCTTCAGCCCAATGCGCATTGGAGAAAGCGAGGTCAGCTCGCAATGGTGCTGTAACCGCAGGCATGAGAAATAAACCCAAGACGATTACTGCACCAGATGCGAGTCGCGGCAGGGAATCTGGGCATCTATCGCTAATGAACTTCAGCCGCCAAAACTGTCCTCCACTCTTCTGATCGNATTCAGAAGANTGACTGGCCGTTGCTACGAGAAGACCAGAGATCACCCATTGGAAGTAACCAAGACCTACCGAATCCACNGAAACTAGCGATTGAAGATGGAAGGCCACCCAGGAAGAACCGATGACGACTGTTAGCTGCTGAGTTCCCTGCTCCCTGCGAGCGAACCCTCTTAGGCCTATCCGAAGTACCACGAACTGGAGAGAAAGGTAGGCGAGAAGAAGAACCGCACCGCCGCCGATCATGAGACCAAATGGCACACTGTGGACCGAGTCCGANAGGAAGCCCCCGAATCTTTCTGCGTGTTCCTCCGGTCGTGACCGCGCGAAATTGCTCGCATAGGAGGAGAGCCCCCANCCGAGTACCGGACGTTCGGCAAACATNTTCCAACCTGCAGACCACAGGAGTCGGCGTTCATCCAGATTGGAGGCGACGAGTCGGANNGCGAACGGCANCAGACCGAGACCTACTGCCAAGACCGGAACACCTCCGGCGATCAGGACACGNCGCGACGGTCGCCACCCAGNACCGGAACCTTCAACAGCACCCTGCCGTCTTCTCGACCCAAATTCGGCGCACAGTAGGCCCCAGAGTCCAGCACCGNACACGCCCCCAAGAACCCACCCCAGGTTTTGCACGTCTCCTAGAACTACGAGAACAGAGATNGCAAGAATTCCCGCCGNCCCGAGCACTATGGCCCTTGCCCGCCCTGGACCGACTACCGACCAGTAGANAACCGGCAGGACACAGGCCATGNCCACAAAATGTCCCTGTGTCGAGCCCATATGGTTAACCACGAGAAGCGTTAGGGCCATCATTGAGCCGCAACATGCGGCGATCCTGCGATCGACTCCAGACCGAAGAATCACGCCGATNACGAGCGGCAGGGACATAGCNANAAACGCTGCGACGAAATTTGGATTNCCAAGCGTCGAAGTCACCTGGACCCCATACGACAAAGATTCCGCCCACCTCCAGGGATCCACTCCACCAATCTGNATAAGCGAGTAGGCCAGAACACCCAGGTGGCTAATTACTACGCAGCCCACGAGCCGCTCAACTGGTCGNTGTCCCTTTGAGCTGGTGGAGATGAGAAGAAACAGCGCGATGTAGGAGAACCAGGTGAGGGCTCCCGAATACCGGTGNGGTGANCCGGTCAGGGAACCCCATCCGTCCTCTGCGAAGACCGTCGAGAGGGCCAGCATTAACGCGAAGGCCCCGCACGCCATCAAAAGGCTCGGCTCTAGCCGGTGGCGCTTTAGGTGACGTCGACCCGCTAGCCACCGAATCGCTAGGAGGAGCCAGATTCCACAAACGAGGAGTGTGGCCTTCGGAAGAGCAAACACCCGAAAGGCCGATTTCCAAAACACCAANGGCACGGCGATTACGAGNGCACCAANAACTACCTCTTCAAGCCANGCATAGTCGATGGCAGAGCCACGCGTCTTATTCGCACTNTGNCGCCGTGGTACCACAGTCCGGACCCTAACGAATCNGGGGAAATGGATTCGGAATGGGACAAAACGCGGNGGGACCCCGCACCAAGGTGCGGGGTCCCNCTACAGGTTTCGCCACGTTAGTGGCGAGGATCGGATCTAGTTGATCGTGACCCTGTAAGNCACACTGCCTACGGCGTTGCCCTTGAGGTCAGTCACCGAAGTAGAGATGCCGACTACCGACGATCCCTTGGTGATGTCCATCGCGGCGGTCGTCGCGGCGTAGTTGAACTGCATAGCNCCACTGATGAAGCTGTTGNNTCCAGTCGTGTACGCAGAGCAGNNGNNNCCGTCAANNGCCGTGGTNCAGAACGNCGTACGAGCACTCTCGGNNCCGTCATCGGNGTANNNGGTGTCCGCATCAGCATCGACCGTGTAGTAGCCGATAGTGGCAAAGTCGGTCGCCATGGTCTCACTGAACTGGACGTCGATGGCNTGTGTCACCGCGCCACCGNNCAGAGCAGTCNNAGCCACAACTGCGGCNCTGGTTCCACCCGCTACGACGAGGCACTTGAAGTTGCCCGCAATATCNGCGTGCCCATTAATGGTGGCACAGATGTTGTCTGCCGTCGGAGTGGAAGCCGNGGTCGGCGAAGTGAAGTCTGCTGCCAGGACCATCTTGCGGTTCACTGTGTCANACAGCGAGACCACAGGAACAGCACCAGCCGAACCCTCGATTGCTTCGAAGGTCCACAGGTTACCGATCGTTCCCTCGGCNATACCGCCGGCAACAGCACCAACTGTGAAGGTACCGGTGGTACCCATGGTGGCCGTGATCGCACGGGTGTANGTCGANGACGCAACCGTTGCGGTAGCCGTTGGGCTAGTCGTGTCGGTCGACGCAGTCGCCGTCTTGTTCGCCGCCATGTCCAGGTCACCGAGATCGGTGAAGTCACCAGCACTTGTCGAAATGGTCAGAATCTGACCACTGATGAAGGCGGAGCCGTCCTTGTGGGTGGCGAGGAAGTAGTTCCCACCTGCAGCCGTCACCAGGAAGGTGGTGTCTGTACCCGAGCTGGTGCTCGTGATGTCATCACTCACCGCGGTGGCGCTGCCGGCGAAATCTTCCACCGCTTCGCTGAAGTGCAGCAGAGCCNNCGTGGCGCCAATCTTGAAGCTATCGACGGTCGCCGTCGGACGTGTGGNGTCGTTAGCCACGGTCGNCGAGCANCCAGCAATGGCGTTCCCNGCAGTGTCCNTGATGCCCGTGCCTGCTGACAGGACGTCACCGACTGCGAAGGCAGTTCCATGGACGATGCTGGCCGCAGTAGCCGCAGCAGTCGAGCCGACGACCTCG
Organism: Acidimicrobiaceae bacterium; assembly: GCA_002714485.1. Classification (GTDB taxonomy): domain Bacteria; phylum Actinomycetota; class Acidimicrobiia; order Acidimicrobiales; family MedAcidi-G1; genus UBA9410. Next base: position 27,409 of record PAXM01000010.1, on the reverse strand, counting down.
GTGAGGTTCGGCTGATCGACGTCACTAGCACCGGCTGAACCAGTCGAGACGTTGCTGTTAGCCGCAAGAGCACTGTTGTTCTTCAGGTAGTTGCTCTCAAGACCAGCACCGGTTCCGTCAGCATTGGTTGCGCCGTCCTGGTCGCCTTCGGCGCCAAGTACGGCACCACTGAAGGTAACCGTCTGGGTGAAGCTGCCCTCGGCGGCCGTAACGGTGCACGTCACGGTGGTTGAGGTGGCCGCAGCGTCAGCAGCAGTCATCTCAGCAGCCGATAGATCCGCCGTCATGCCGATGGCACGAACAGTCGAGATCGTGGTGTGCGAGGCCGTCAGTGCAGCGCTCGTGGTGGCGTTCAACGTGCCCGTACCATCCGTGAGGAGGGTCATGGTCGCTGCGGCTCCAGCCAGGGCTGTGGCAGAAAGGCCGTCCTGGTGCGAGGTGCCGTTCACGAGAATCACGTTCGTCGCGGTCTCACCGTAACCATTCAGCGTGGTCGACTTGGTCCGAAGCTCCATGAGCTTCTTAGCGGTGTCGTACCGGTCAGTACCGCCCACACGGGTGGTCTTGATCGCTGTGGTGCCGGCTGCACCATTGAGGATGGTCTTGACCTCGGTTTCGACCGCAGCGGAAACCGCAGCGGTGCCACCAAGGATGATGACGTGCTCAATGCTGTTTACCGCACTGTCCAGGACCGCTTTGGTGCCAGCTGACAGGGCGTCACCCGGCTCAACGAGGAGGATCGGGGACTTGTTCTTCCAGGCCAAACCGGAAACGGCGACCGCATCTGCGAAGTTGCGCGCAGTGGTCAGGAACACCGTGGTTTCCGAATCCCAGTTGGTACCAAAGTCCATCAAGGTACGGATCTTGGTAGCGACAGCGTCGGCCGTAGCCACACGATCGGCACCAGAAACGCGGGACACGGTGTAACCGAGGTCAGTCAGCGAGGTAGCCACATCAGCGCTCACCGCGGCGGTACCGCCAACGATGTACACAGTGTGACCTGCTGCAGTGGTCGAGTTGATCTGACCGATGGCCAGCGACGTCGAGCCCTTCAAGGTGTTCGGATCGGTGAGGATCACCGGAGCACTGACGGCGCCAGCGAGTGCAGCAGCGGAAAGACCGTCTGCGTAACTCTCACCGCTCACCAATACAGAAGCTGTTGCCGCACCAGTGTGCGACGTGATAGCAGCCGAGGCCGACGTAGCGTAGGCATCTACGCCCGAGACCCGGGTGCTCTGGGTCACGGTCTGCAAGGCAGAGGCCGAACCCGATGTGAGTGCGAGACCAGCACCAGCCACGAGGACAGCCAAAAGGCCGGCAACGAGACGGGCAGTGACCCGCTTACGTTCATTATTCAAGGTTTTCTCCCTGATTGTTGTGTTGATAGTCAGAGCCTGGCCTGCGAAAACCGATGAGAGCGGACGAGCCGCCGCGACACACAAAGCACCGACGAACTCTCTCCCGAAGGACAGAACCCGTCGACGACCCGCGTGACGAAAGCCAAGTTGTCCGTCCCCCCACTACGGGGGAACAGAGAAAGGGTACCGGGATGGTCAGCGAGTTACAAGCATTTGCTTCACCACGCCGGCCCCGGAACTAAAATCCTTGTCACATCTGGCCAGGCGCACCTGCAAGGCTAATCACAGTAGCGGACCGGCCACCGTCCGTGGTCACAGAAGCGCGCGATCGCGCGATTCTGAGTCCGTAACGGATCCGACTAGTTTTCCCGCTGCCCCAAGAATTTTCATGAGATCCTTGAAAAAGAAGGGCCTAGAGCCACCATGACCCCCTCCAACAACCTCAGGACAGCCAGCTCGAACCATCCATCGAGCCTCTCCGGCAACCGCCCGGTGGCCCTGCTGTGCACCTCCAACGGGGTTGGTCTGGGTCACCTGACCCGCCAGATGGCCGTCGGTCGGCACCTCCGGGCCACCCATGACGTGGTGGTGTTTACCCTCTCACCAGCCGCTGCACTGGCCGTGGACGCCGGTTTCCACACCGAGTACCTCCGCTCCCACGAGTACGGCCAGGTCGGAAACAGGGCTTGGAATGGCTTTTACGCCACCCGCCTTGAGCACCTGCTGGACCAGTACCAGCCTGCGATCATGACCTTCGATGGCGGGCACCCTTACGCCGGACTGTGCGCCGTGCTCCGCTACCGGAATGNCCTCCGGTCGGTCTGGAGCCGTCGAGGCCTCTGGCAGCCCGGGAANGGNCACGACGCGTTCAGCCGGTCGGCGCTGTTCAGCCACGTGATCGAACCCGGGGAGNACGCAGCCGAACTCGACCGGGGGCTCACCTCGGGNNGTGCCAACGCNTCCCTGGTGACCGCCCCCGTGTCGGCCGTACAACCNGAAGACCTCCGGCNGGCCGACGAGATACGCGGCGAATTGGGGCTGGATCCCGACCGACCAGCCGTACTCATGCAGTTAGGAGCAGGCCAGGTAAACGACACCGGATCGCTGAGCTCCCGGGTGGTCGCCTCGCTGCAGCGCCACCCCGAGGTGCAGGTCGTGGTGACCGAGTCGGTCCTGACCCGCGAGCCTGCGGTCCTGCCCGAGGACGTGACCCGGTTACGCCACTTCCCCATCGGCGAACACCGGGCCGCCTTCGACGCCTCGGTCATGGCCGCCGGCTACAACTCGTTCCAGGAAGCCATGGCCCTAGGCCTGCCCACACTGTTCATACCCAACATGTCCACGGCCAAGGACGACCAGGACGCACGAACGCTGTGGGCCGAACAATCGGGCTGTGGCCTCCGGTGGGACGATGACGGAGCTGACGGCCATGGCGCCGGGCTGGACCGGGCCATNGACCGCCTGCTGGACCCAAACGAGCAGATCCGGATGCGCGACCAGATGGCCAAACTGCCCGCGGCCACCGGNGCAGCGGANATCGCNGCCGCTCTCAACGAGTGGAGTCGCCAGCCTCAGTCGAGGTCGTCTANGCCGTAGCCGAGGCGCATCGCCGCCAGGCGCTCATCCTCCCACCGGGCGTGGTCCGCCTCGTCTGACCACCATGGGGTTACCCCACGGTACGGAGGCAGATACTCGAAGGACAGGCCGAGAGCCCGCAGTCCGGTGAAGTCGACGTCATCGGTCAGCACCACGGTGCGAGCCGGCTGGTCGGACGCGGCTGCCCGGGCCCACACCTCGTCACGNNCGGTAATCGACAAGCCCCGACCGTCCANGAAGGAGACTGGCCGATCACCGGGCANGTCCAATACCTCGTGGCGGCGCGCCGTGGCCGCCTGACCACGGGTGGCAGCCTGCTGCAGCGGCTCCGCCAACGACTTGGGCAACGTCCGCTGGGCCAGGCGGTAGGCCCAAACCAACATCTGCCGGANGACTCGACCCAGCCACCGGAAGAACTTGACCGGCGACACGGCGATGCGAACCAGCAGGTGGCCCAGCCGAAACGACTGGCTNTCCANNGTNCGGGNGAGACGCTTCTCNACNGCGGCNAACTCCTGAGCCAGCACCCTGGACTCAGCGGCCCACTGGGAACGGTCGGCCTCCCGGTCNGCCTCCCGGTCACGGGCAACCCGCTCATGGGCGGTGACCGTGCGTTCCAGCGTGCTCGCCCACTCCTCAAGGGACCGCTTCTGGCGTTCCACACGCCGCAGCGACGACGCCAAGTTCTCTGCGTGCGTGCTCTCCAGAGTGGGGTCGGTGGACGAGGTCACCTCCACAATCTACCGGCCGCCCCCNGGCTGGCCGGGTCGACGCCTACGCTCCACGAGGATGCGTCCCCCTGATGGACCCAACGGGTCTGACACTGCTGGCCTTTTCGCCGTGGGGCGGGTCAGCCCGCTGGGCNCCTACCTNCNGGANCTATGGCACCGCCGGGACTACCTGCTGCGCGTGCCCATCGAGGACCTGCGGGTCCAGCACGCTCACACCCTTCTCGGCAACCTCTGGCTGCTACTGAACCCCGTACTCCAGGTGGCNGTCTACCTNCTGGTGTTCGGCGTGCTNATCGAACTAGACCGGGGCGTCGACGACTATCTGGCCTTTCTGACCGTCGGGGTGTTCATATTCCATCAGGCTCAGCGCACGGTGACCGCCGGTGCCCGCTCAGTGGTAGCCAACGTGGGNCTNATNCGGGCCCTGCGATTCCCGAGGGCTGCACTGCCGATCGGCAGTGCTATCGGCCAGCTCCTGGCGTTCGCTCCCGTGCTCGTGGTGATGCTTATCGTCACCATCGTCCACGGCCACACCCCTGACCTCCGGTGGCTGGCCCTGCCCGGTCTAGTGGTCGCCCTCACCACCTTCGGCCTCGGCGCCGGCCTGGCCGCAGCGCGGGCCAACCACACGTACCGCGACCTTGAAAACCTGCTGCCCTTCCTGTTCCGGTTGCTCTTTTACCTATCGGGCGTCCTCTACTCCGTGGACCACTTCGTGGAGGACGAGACCCTGCGGTCCCTCTTCGCGCTCGACCCCCTCTACTGCCTGATCACCGCCTGGCGCTGGGCGCTCCTGGGAACCGACGCCTCGGGCCTCGTGTGGGCCGGCACCATCGGCTGGCCGATAGTCACCCTGGTCGCTGGGTTTGCCGCCTTCAGGGCCCGCGAAACCACCTACGGGAGCGGCGCGTGACTGCCGGGGCACCACCGCTGGCCATTCGCTGCACCGACGTGGAGGTGCGATACACCATCCGCTCGCACCGACCACTGCTGCGCGACCTCCTACGTGGCAACCCGCCCGACGCCATCACGGTGCACGCCGTGCGGGGCATCACCCTCGACGTCGCCGTCGGAGAGAGTGTCGGCGTGGTCGGACCCAATGGTTCAGGCAAGACCACGCTGCTCCAGGCCATGACCNGCGTCCTAGCACTAGCCGGCGGCGAACTACTGGTCCGATCGCTGCCCGCCTTCCTGGGGGTGAAGGCCGCCCTCCGCCCGCGTATGACCGGACGGGCAAACATCCGCGTCGGCCTCCTGGCCCAGGGGCTGACCCGCGACGAGGCCGAAGCCCGGCTACCCGAGGTGGCCGACTTCACAGACCTCNGTCCGGCCGTGGACCTGCCCATGGAGACCTACTCGTCGGGTATGCGGGCCCGCCTGCACTTCGCCATCGCCACGGCCCTTACNCCGGAGATCCTCCTGGTGGACGAGGCTCTGGCCGTCGGCGACCGGGCATTCCGGGAAAANNGCGCACGGCGACTCGACGATCATCGAGCCGCTGCTGGCACGGTNCTATTGGTCAGCCACAACCTGGGCGAGATCCGGAGATCCTGCGAACGCACCGTATGGCTTCAGGAGGGCCGCATCGTGGCCGATGGCCCGACTGAGGAAGTGCTCCGGGCCTACGAAGCCTGAACGTCGCTTCCCGAGGGACCTGCCCGCTCCGAACCGCCGAGGAGGCCCCAGAGGAAACCTAGGCCCCACGACAAATGCATCGTGGGGTACACCACCGTCAAGCGAACCACGGTCGCCGGCTGACGGCCCACGACAATCGAACTAATCATCACCGCTGCGGCGTACACCGCCGGAGCAATCAATGCAGGCGGCCACCAGGCTCCGGCTAGCAGACCGACAGCCACGGCCGCGGTGGTCGCCGGAGCCACTAGGTGNCGCCAGCGGAGCGACCGGGGGTGCATTCCCAGCACCACCCGCTTCCAGCGGCCGTACTGGCCGAACTGGCGGGCCAATGCCCGGACCGACCCCCGAGGCCGATACCCGACCCGTAGCTCCGGATCAAACCAAACTGTGCCGCCAGCCCGCCTCAGCCGATAATTGAGCTCGTAGTCCTGGTTACGCACCAGCGATTCGTCGAACAAGCCCACCGCCTCAATGGCCTCCCTGCGGAACACCCCCAGGTAGACGGTGTCAACCGGACCCTCGGGCCCCCCGTAGTGAAAGCGAGCGTCGCCAGCACCGAAGCGGGACGCCATGGCCCGGCCCACCGCCACCTCGAACGCCGTGGTCCCCCGCGGGTCTTGGATGCCTCCCACGGTCACGGCACCGGTGCGTTCCAGNGTCGCTACCGCACGTGCCACGTAACCCGCCGGCAGGTCGGCNTGCCCATCCACCCGGACCACGATGGGCGCCGAGGTGGCCCGGATGGCCTGGTTCAANCCGGCGGGCGTGACACCCGCCGGGTTGTCCAACACAGTCACCCGNGGGTCGGAGGCAGCNAGGGCATCAGCCACCNCCCGGGTGTCATCTACTGANGGGCCNACAGCCACGTAGACCTCAAGGCTCGCCGGAACATCCTGATCCAGTACGGACCGCACCGCATGGGCCANCGTCGAAGCCTCATCGCGGACCGGCAAAACGACNGCCACGTCACGGGGGTCCACCAGGCTCAGGACCCCCGCCTGAACAACACGACGACTGTCCGGGCCAGAATCTGCAAGTCCAAGATCGGCGACCACGCCATCAAATACTGCAGGTCGTGACCCAGTTTGTAGGCCGGATCCGTGTGATACCCNGCACGNACCTGAGCCAGACCGGTCAAGCCGGGGGCGATCTCGTGGCGACGCCCGTACCCCGGAATGGCCGCCTCGAACTCGGCGATCAACTCCGGTCGCTCGGGGCGCGGTCCGACGAGGGACATCTCGCCGCGAACCACGTTCATGAACTGGGGCAGTTCGTCCAGCCGACTGCGACGCAACCACCCGCAACCGCGTACGACNCGCTCGTCGGACCGGGCGGCCAAGCGGGCGCCACCAGCGGCCTCGGCGTCGGCGTGCATGGTCCGAAATTTGANCAGGGTGAACGGNNTACCNCCACGGCCCGTCCGGACTTGGCGGTACAACACCCCTCCTCCAAGCACGACCCGCAAATAGGCGGNNANCAACAGCAACANCAACAGCACAACCGGCGCCATGGCCAGCACCANCAGCCACTCCACTAGCNGTTTCAGCCGGAACTGGTGGGGTCGCAGGGCTCGTGTGCGAACGGCCACGTACGGCATGCCGGCGATCTCCCGTACGTCGCGTAGCCCCAAGAGCGCGGTAGTCGCCGTAACCCGGAGGTAGACCCCCCGATCAGCCACGTCCAAGGACGCCACCGGCTCGGGCAGCAGGTCGGCCAGCGACACGTCGCCGACGAACACCACGTCCGTGGCCTCGAAACGTTCCACCGCGGAGAGCAGGTCCGCGTCGGAGCGGACGTGTCCCGCCACCACTGCCGCCCGGTCGCTCTCGGACAGGTGGTCAGCGGCTAGGTCGGTTTCGCTCCGGCTGCCCACCAGAAGCACCCGCGGCGGCCCGAACCGGCGGGACCGCAGTCGTCGTGACAGCAGGCGGGTACCGGTGGCCACCAGAGACACCCCGACGCCGACGGCGGCAAGGTTGGCCCGGGGAACCGCGTACCGACCGGTGGGCAGTACCACCAGCAGGCCCAGGATCANGCCGACCAGCGTCAGCCCGGCCACCCGGGAGAACCACATGCGATGACCTAGGCGCACCTGCTTCTCGTAAAGACCGCCGAAGTAGAAAACGATCTGGATCACCACGGTGGCCACCACCATGCCGACCATGGTGTCTTCCGGGGCCGGCCAGTCGGTTCCGAATCGAACCANTGTGACGAGNACGACCACACCCATGATCCCNGCNGCATCCAGCAGGTACAGCCAGCGGAATCCGGCCCGCCACAGGCGCAGGTAGGCGCCACGCGCACCCCGAGCCTCGGTGGGGCAGCCCGGGGACCCCGCTGGCAGGTGGGTCGGTGTGGCTTCGATCATCGGGGCTCGGTTCACGGCGGCAGGCAACGGGACCCGACCAGCGTAGGAGGCGCCCGGGCCTCCAACTAGGCGACCGGTAGGATCGCCCGGTGCCCGCCTCCCCGAGGGTCCCCCGGACGCGCCGAGACNTGCTTGAAGGTCTGGTCGGCCGCCTCCAGGTCGACCTGCTCATCAACCTGACCCTCCGGGACCTCCGATCCAAGTACAAGCGGTCGGCCCTCGGCTGGACATGGTCTGTGCTGAACCCGCTGGTGGCCGTGGTCGTCTACTCGGCGGTCTTCTCGATCTTCCTCCGGATCCAGCCCACCACCGGGAACCCCAGCGGCCTGCGGTCCTATGCCGTATTCCTGCTGGTGACCTTGCTGCCCTGGCAATTCCATGTGACCAGCCTCACTGAGGCCACTCGGTCGATCACCGCCAACGGTCCGCTCATCACCAAGATCTGGTTTCCCCGCTGGGCNCTTCCCACCTCGGCGGTGCTGGCCAGATTTCTCACCCTGCTAGTCGAGATGGCGGTGCTGCTGGTGCTCATCGCCGTGCTCGAAGGGCACTACGCCTTCGCGTGGATCCCGGTGGTACTAGCCCTGATGGCCCTGCAGNTGTTGTTCACTGTGGGCCTTGCTCTCATGGTCAGCGCGGCCAACGTCTACTTCCGCGACATCCAGCACTTCCTCGGCGTGGCCCTGGCCCCGTGGATGTTCCTCACGCCGATCCTCTACCCCCTCAACATGGTCCCCGAGGACCGCGAGTTTCTCGGGCTCAGCTACCGGACGCTCTACCAGTTGAACCCGATGGTCTCGTGGACCAAGGCTTACCGAAACGCCCTATACGACCTCCGGTTCCCATCGGCCGAACGGTGGCTGGCCATCGTGGCTGCCACAGTGGTCGTCCTCGCAGTGGGCTTCCGGCTCTTCCACCGACTCGAACCACGCATGGCCGAGGAGGTCTGAGATGACCCGTTCCTCACCGAGACCGCCATTGGGCTCTTCGTCGAACGTAGCCGTCGCTCTGGACGGCTTGGGTAAGAAGTTCCGTCTCACCCACGACCGGAACTGGACCCTGAAGGCCACCATGCTGGCGGGCCACCGGACCCGCTACGAAGAGTTCTGGGCCCTGCGCGACCTCTCCTTGCAGGTCGAGCAGGGACAGACATTCGGCATCATCGGCGGCAACGGATCCGGCAAGAGCACACTGCTCAAAGTGCTGGCCGGGATCCTCCGGCCCGACGAGGGCACGGCCACCGTCGACGGCCGCCTGTCGGCCCTGCTCGAGTTGGGTGCTGGGTTCCATCCGGAGCTCACCGGCCGGGAGAACGTCTACCTGAACGGCGCCATCCTCGGCTTCACCAAGCGGGACATCCGACAACGATTCGATGACATCGTGGCCTTCGCCGAACTAGACCGCTTCATCGACGAACCGGTTCGGAACTACTCGTCGGGCATGTACGTGAGGCTCGGCTTCTCGGTGGCCATCCACGTCGAACCCGAGGTGTTACTGGTAGACGAGGTGCTGGCCGTAGGGGACCTCACGTTCCAGAAACGGTGCCTGGACCGGTTCGCCCAACTGAAGGCCGAGGGCCGAACCATCATCGTGGTCAGCCACGATCTGGACATGGTGGGTTGGCTGTGCGATCGGACGGCATGGATCCAACAAGGGTCTCTCCGGGCTGTAGGACCCTCGTCGGATGTCATCGACCGGTTCGCCACCGGGGCCGACTCCACTGCCGCCACATCGGTCAACACGAGCGACGAGGCCCGACCGACCTTCGAGCGTCTGTCGGAAGACGACCTTGTAAAGGCCGTCGTTCTGGTCGACCCCAACGGCCACCCCACCAATGCCGTGGGATCGCGTCGGCCAGTATCCATAAGGGTTCGATACGACGGTCAGGCGGCCGGCGAGCCGGTCACAGTGGCCCTCGGCCTATACCGGGCCGACGGCACCCACGTGACCAGCATCAACTCTGGTGCCGCCACCCGTGGTGTGACCCAGTCCGACGGGGAGCCGGTGGGGAACCTCGTCGAGGTCGACTACGTGGTACCGACCCTTCCCGTCCAGCCGGGCACCTACGAGCTTTCCGTGGCCCTCCACGACTCCTCCATGCGACGCGTGCTTGAACGACACAGCCACATCCTGCGATTCGAGGTGTCGCCTACCGACGTCGATCCCCAGAACGGGCTGGTGGCTCTCGGTGGGACCTGGGAGGCCCGGTGAGCCGGCCGGCTGACATGCCCGGGGACCCTCGCCCGCTGGGGGCCGACCGACGTTGGCGCGACGGTTCGGAGGACGCGGTGATCGGAATTCTCCGGGGGGCCACCGACCGCTCCAGCGCTTCTGACGAGCTGGCCGCCCACATCTCGGACTGGCCGACCCGGTACCACTTCGGACGGGCCCGCACGAACCTGCTCCAACCACTAGACCTCAGCGGCGGGCTCCGGGTCCTGGACATCGGGGCAGGTACCGGGGTGATGAGCCGGTTCGCTGCCGAACAGGGCGCTTCGGTGGTCGCAGTGGAGGGCGACGCCCGGCGGGCCGAAGCAGCAATGTTGCGCTGCACCGAGCTGAATCTGGACCTAGACCGGAACGTGGACGTACAACATGGATCAGTGGATGTACGGCATGGATCATTGGATGACATCGATGCCTCCGACGGCCCATTCGACGTGGTGCTGTGCGTCGGCGTCCTGGAATACGCCGGGGACAATCCAGCCGGCTTCCTCGAGCGACTGGCCGGACATCTCGCTCCCGGCGGCGTGCTGGTACTAGCCATCGAGAACCGCTTCGGGCTGACCTACTGGCTGGGTGGGGCCGAGGATCACCTGGGTCGACCCTGGGTCGGCCTGGAGGGGTACCCCGCGTCGGCGGCGACAGCCGAGACGTCAACCGTCCGTACCCACAGCCGTCGGGAACTGGCCGACCTCCTGTCCGGCGCGGGCCTCGGAGTGCAGCGGTGGCTGGCCCCCTGGCCCGACTACAAGCTACCCACCGCAATTCTTGCCGAACGGATTCACGACGAACCGGATGCCGTCGACCTGGTCGACCAGTTGGTGGGTCCCCCGCTGGACCGCAGCCGAATGGCTGGCGCTTTCACTGGCGACGAGCGGGCCGTGCATCGCGGGATGCTCCAGTCNGGNCTGGGCGTCGATCTGGCCAANTCGTTTNTCGTGGTNGCNGGCNCTGATGANGGATCGGTGGACNTGCGCTGCGACCCCTCGATCTTGGCCTGGCGGTTCACNGGCGACCGCTCCCGACCCCATCTACGGACCCGGACAGTCCGNTCGGCNGATGCCNGCACAGGTNCCGGACGAACGGTGGACCGGGTTCCAACACACATGGTCGAACCTGTNGTCGACCAGCCGGGATGGCTCCGATTGGAGGTGACCGATGATCTGCCCCAGCCGTGGATCAGCGGCCCGAACCTCGAACAAGTCGCCCTGGAGCGCCTCCGAGCCGGAGATCAGCTCGGACTGGCTGCAGTGCTGGACCGGTGGGGCGCCTTCGCCACGTCAGCGGCCGTCGAGACCGCTGTGCCTGAAGCCAGCGCCCACCCGTTCCTGCCTGCTGGGCGCCGCCTNGTCCTTCCCGGCGATCACCTGGACCTCGGCTTAGACAACCTCGTCGCAGCCGACGGGTCTACAGGAAAGCTGGCATTCATCGATAATGAGTGGGTCGCGGACTCCGGCGTCGACCTTGAGTTGGTAGCCATCCGGGCCTGCTGGAAGCTAGCCACCACGGCCATCGGGTCTGGTACCCGCCATCCCTGGCCAACCGACGCCACTGTCAATGACCTGGCTGTCGCGTTCTTTGGCATGCTGCCCGGGAACATCGCAGTCGGTCCCGACCCGCTGAACCGCCTCCACCTTGCTGAGGCCGATCTTCGGGTGGTGGCCCTCGGAGGCACCGTCGTCGACCATGTGGCCCAGATCCGGACCGCCGGCCGACACAGCTTGGACGACCGGGTGACCGGAACGGGGCCTTCGGCGGGCCTCCGTGGTCGACTGTCCTCCGCACGTCGACTCCCGGTTGTCGGCAGCCTGTTGTCCATCGCGGCCCGGCTGGCCCGTCGATTCGGCTGAGTCCTCCCGTCGTATAGAACCCGTCGCTGAGATAATGCCGGTCAGCCCGGCGAGACCCAGAGACGACAAACCTCCGTCTCGGCCACGATCTGGTAGCCAACCTCGGCCAGCACGGTCTCCACCTCGATTCCACCCGTGGCCGATCCAGAACACACGACGTCCGGACGAAGCGACTGCAGCGCNTCAGCCACCGCATCAGCTCCCCATTCGGCATATCCGTAGGTCAGCGCATGGGAGAGCACCCGTCGGTGCTCGGCCCCGAACGACGCATCGACGTGACGCCCGCGCAGGTACGCCGACCGTGGATTGNTCGNCTTCACCTCAGTGGAAAGCACGGACACGGCAAAGTCGACATCAACTGGGCCGGCCACCAGCNCGCCGTTGGCCACTCTCNGNTCGAGAGCCAGGTCGACCAGCACCCGGGCCGCNTCCACCTCGGGCCGGGGTAGGTCCACCGCTGGCGGCCAGACAATCTCGGTCCCCCGGTTGGCGCTGCTGGTTATCGGCGTCCCGGCGACCAGTACGACGGCGAGCACCACGGCCGGTAGGACAACGGGCGCCGCACCGAACCCGGACCGGCGGGCAGTGAGAATCAGCCCCACCATGGCGGGGACCGGCATTACCCAGAGCATCCGCCAGGCGATGGCGTCAGCNTCACCTACCTCATTCANCAGATCGAACGCACCGGGAGCCCCGAATAGTCCGAGCGCCGCCACCGGCGCCNCCAGGAGAACCAGGCGGGCCCGACGGTCGCGCACCACCGTCCAGGCCAGCAGGGCGGCGGCCAACGCCACGAACGCCGTTGGCCCCCGACCGAACACCATGCGAATCATGGCCACCGGTTCGGTCCCGCTGTCCAACCAACGGAGCGGATCAAATGCGGCCCGCACCCCCGATCGAGCCAGTACGCCAACCGACGCCGCGCCGTCGGTGAGTCGCTGTGGCTCGGCCACCAGGGTGGCGAGTCCGACCAGCAGAGCGGGAGCCGTCGCTGCCACCGACCAGCCGATTCTGGCCCCCCGGACCCCTCCCATTCGCGAGGCGCCAGGGGTAGCCGCTACCGCTCCGGCTGTGGCTGCAGCCACCACCACAACAGGAGTCACTAGCACCGCGGTGGACGTGAGGCCCAGACTGGCCACCACACCCGCCAGGGCGGCCAGAAGTTGTCGACGACGACCATCACTTCCCCAGGCCGAGGCATGGTGCCAGAGGGTCGGCACGATCACCACGAGGAACACGACCTTGCCCTGCCACGATCGGCCAGCCGAGAAGTTGCCGAACGACCCGTGTTCNACCCCGTCCAGCACGAGAAACGCCGTACCGACCCACGTGGCCAGGGCCGGTGACCTGGCGCCCAGCCCGCGAAGTAGGCGCCACGTGGCCAGTACCGAGAAGGCGGCCACCATCGGGCCGAAGCCCAGGTACGTCACTGATGCTGCGCTGACGGACCAGAGGGCAGCCGACAGGAATGCCGCCACGGAGCCGACCAGGGCCTCCACCGAGGTGGGCAAGCCAGCGGGTCGCTCCACCGGGAGTACGTCATTACTGAAGATGGTGTCCCGCTCGGGGAATGCAGCATCGTGCTCGGCCACCCACGTGGACCGGTTGACCACGAACACGTCGTCCCGGTCGGGGCGGACCATCACGAGCGACAACAGGGCCATGAGCAGAGCCAGGACGACCACCGAGGTGGCAGCCACGCCCGTAGCCCCGACTGGGGTCAAGGCAGCGTCATCAACCGCCTCCCGCCGAATGGCCCCACGGGAGATCGCTCCCCGCACCGCCAAGCCAAGGAGTAGAGCCAGANCACACCAGAGGACAGGCCACCACANCCCGTCTACGTCCACGAAAGCCAGTACTNCGGCGACCCCCAGCAGNCCGGGAGCGATCANAGCGCTGAGGCCNGACTCGTACCCGGGNNNGACCGAACCGACACCAACCGATCGGNGGCCNNCCACCCANCCGGCGCTCGGGAACCACCATCGGACAATGANCCANAGCACCCCNCCGACCAGCCAGACGGCCAACGCCCCGTCTCTGGGCANCCCNGTCCAGCGAGCCAGATGGAACACCACNGTCCANGCCGCGAGCGCAACTACCGACCCATCGATCAGNCGGTCGGACCAGCGGACGACCCGGTCGTGGGCACCGGGGCGGGTCCGGGCGTCCACCACTCAGCCCCTAAGTCGAGCCACAGTCGCNGCCACGGCGTCCCGATGATGGCGCAGTGATTGATGACCCAGTCGCCTGAGTGCCTTCCCNTCCAGCGCCGAGTAGGTCGGGCGCCTCGCCGGTCGCGGCGGACCGAGGTCGGTCTCGGTCACCGACAGGATGCGATCNGGGTCCGCTCCGATCTCGGTGGCCACCAGGCGGCCCACCTCAGCCCACGAGGCCACGCCCCCGTTCACCACGTGCACCACGCCGGGCACCCGTTCGTCGGCCAACTCCAGTAGGAGCGGTACCAGGTCGACAATAAAGGTGGGACAGGCTCGGCGATCACCGAGCAACTCGACCGGCCCCTCCCCCTCCAGGTCGGCCAGCATCCGGCCCACCATCCCCGGGCCGTCAGCCGACTGCAACCAGGTGGTACGGGCCACCGTGGCGCCCGCACCGGCCGCCAGCTCGCCAGCCAACTTCGAAACGCCGTAGACGTTCAACGGGTTAGTCGGATGGTCCTCGTCATAGGGGGCCAACACGCCGTCGGGCCCCGGTGTCCCGTCGAACACGAAATCGGTCGACACCTGAACAAGGTGCGCCCCGACCAGGTCGCAGGCCTCGGCCAGGTAACCGACCGCTCGGGCATTGACCAGGTCGGCCCGTTCAGGATCCAACTCACAACCGTCTACGTCGGTCCACGCCGCGCCGTTGACGACCACTGATGGCCGGTGGGCCTCTATCGCGATCCGCACCGCAACAGGATCGGTCACGTCCAGGTCATCCCGGCTCAGACCCACTACGAGGTGGCTCGCCGATGCCACTCGGACCATCTCTCGCCCCAACTGACCAGCCGCTCCGACGACCAGCAGGGTCATGAGACACCCCCGTCTCCGAGGAGTAGCGGCTCCCACCACTCGGGATGATCCCGGTACCAGGCCACCGTCTCGGCCAGGCCTGCCTCCACATCACGGACCGGCTCCCACCCCAGCGCCCTGATCCTCGTCGTGTCCACGGAATAGCGGCGATCGTGGCCCGGACGATCCTCGACTAGCCGAATCCGATCCTCGCCGGCTCCGCACAACTCGAGGAGACGTACGGTGAGCTCCCGGTTCGTCAGTTCGTTACCCGACCCGATGTTGTAGATCCCTCCGACCTCGCCCTCGCGCAGTACTAGGTCCACCGCATCGCAGTTGTCGTACACGTGGCACCAGTCCCGGACGTTCTGCCCGTCGCCATACAGGGGGATCTGCTCGCCTCGCAGCAACTTGGTGGTGAATAGAGGGATGACCTTCTCGGGGAACTGGAAACGGCCGTAGTTGTTGGTTGACCGGGTGACTACCACGGGAAGCCCGTGGGTGAGGTAGTACGACAACGCGATCAGGTCAGAGGCCGCCTTGGACGCCGAGTAGGGAGAACTGGGCGCGAGGGCGTCGGACTCAGCGAACGACCCGACGTCGATCGAACCGTAGACCTCGTCGGTTGACACGTGCAGCACACGGTCCAGACCGACCTTGAGGGCCGCCCGACAGACGGTCGCCGTACCCTCGCAGTTGGTGCTGACAAACCGGGCCGGATCCGCGATCGACCGATCCACGTGACTTTCGGCCGCGAAATGGACCACCGCTTCGTGCCCCCGCATCGCCGCGACCAGCGTCTCGCCGTCACGAACATCTGCGTGGACGAACCGGTAGTCAGCCCGGTCGTCCAGGCCAGCCAGGTTGGTCAGATTCCCCGCGTAGGTCAGAGCGTCGTACACCGTGACCTCGTGACCATCGGCCAACGCACGGTGGACGAAGTTCGCCCCGATGAACCCGGCGCCGCCGGTTACGAGGAGTCGCACGTCAGGCCCGTTCCCCGGCCCCAGATACCGGGTCCTTGAACGCCGGGATCAGGTCAACGGCAAGATCGACACGCAGCGGGTTGGCCCTGTCGCGCTCCGAGAGCTGTGGATCGGCGACGTCCCAGTCGGCCCCGATCGCTGGGTCGTCCCACGCCACGCCCAGTTCGTCGGCTGGGTCGTAGGTGCCGTCCACCAGATAGACCACCGTGGCGTCGGTCAGTGCTGCGAACCCATGGGCCACCCCGGGGGGGATGTACAGGCCTCGGTACCGGTCGGGGCCGTTCCCACCCAGATCCAGACAGAGCGTGGCGCCGTCAGTGGGCGATCCTGCCCGAAGGTCGTGGAGTACCACCCGGACGAGCCCATCGGTCACCGTCCAATAGTCGGCCTGGAAGCGGTGGTAGTGCAGGCCAACTAGCGATCCAGCCGCCCGCTCAGCCCGGTTGGCCTGGATCATCTCCCGGCAGCCCGGAATCCACTCCCGGCGCCAGGTCTCCACAAACGAACCCCGATCGTCCCGATGGATCACAGGATCCACGAGAACCACCCCGGCCACCTCCACAGAATGACGAATCTCAACCATCCCAACCTCGTGCATCATCGACTCCACCGGCTAAATCGACCACCGAATGGTCGCCCAGCAGGACCGACAGGTCCACCGCTGCGTCGTCGGCTGGTCCGTCAGCCGAACGGGTGCGCTGGACCTTGGCCTCGCGACCCAGCACCGAGGCGACGACCCGTCGACAACCGAGCACCGCGCTGCCGTCCATCAGCACCGAATCCACGACCGTCGACCCCTCGATGCGGCACCCTTCGCCCACGGCCACCGACGGGCCGACCGTGCTGTCCACGATCCGGGCCCCGGCACCCACCACCACCGGGCCAACCAGGGTGGAATCCCCCACCTCGGCCTCGTCGTCCACGACCACACCTGTGCCAGCCAGCCGAGCCAGCACTAGGCGGTTGCAGGCCAGCAGGGGGTCCTTCTTGCCAGTGTCGATCCACCAGCCGTCCAGCACCCGATGGTCAACAGTCGCCCCGTCTGCAAGCAAACACTGGATGGCGTCGGTGATCTCCAACTCGCCGCGCGCCGATGGCTCGATGCTCCGAACCGCTTCGTGGATGGCAGGACCAAAGAGATAGACCCCGACAAGAGCGAGATCCGACGGCGGATCAGCCGGCTTCTCGATCAGGTCGACGATGTTTCCAGCGTCGTCGAGCTCGGCCACGCCGAAGGCGCTCGGATCTGCAACCCGGGCCAACAGCAGCCGTGCCGCCTCGCCAGATTCCACGAATCCGTCGACAACGCGCTCGAGTGAGTCCTCGAACATGTTGTCGCCGAGGTACATCACGAATGGGTCGTCGCCGAGAAACTCACCGGCCACTAGAACCGCATGGGCCAGGCCCAGCGGGGCCTCCTGGTCCACGTAGGTGACGGAGGCGCCCCAGCGCGATCCGTCCCCCACCGAAGCACGCACCTCGTCACCTGTGTCACCCACCACTATGCCGATGTCAACCACTCCGGCCGTAACCAAGTCTTCTACCACGTAGTGGAGGATCGGCTTGTTGGCAATCGGCACAAGCTGCTTGGCGCTGGTATGGGTGAGCGGCCGCAGGCGGCGCCCGCTGCCGCCCGACAAGATCAGGCCCTTCACGTCCCCGAGGGTACCGGCGCCGCGGGGACCGGCCCGTTCAGGAGGGACTTCAGCGACCGGCGGCTCTGGCCAGCGCCGTGAGGAACACCAGCACGGTCACCGAGACCTTCTGCGCCTCGCCGCCGCTCAACTCGAACGCCTCTGCTACCGCCTCGAGGGCCTCCTGGTCCCCGTCGGCGGCGAAGTAGGCCGTGGTGACTCGTTCTAGGCCATCCACCTCAGGGGCATCAATGGGCGACGGTTGGTCGCTGGAGAGGCTCACTAGGAACGCCAACACCCAGACGGCCGCCCGCTGGAACTCGGCTGGTGACATTTTGAGGTAACTGGCAGCGGCCTCCACGGTCTCCATGTCCTCCGCGGAGAACCCAGCAGTGACGCGGTACTCGTCCACCCTCGTCACCGGGAACTCCGATCCAGCGTCCGGTGGGCCGTAGAGCACACCGAACCAGTTGGACCTCAGGCCGAACTCGCGACGGAACCGGTCGCCGTTGACGCTGAACCGCTCCCCCGTGCGGGTGAGGAATTCGATCTCGGTCGCCCGCCCCCCGTCGTCTCCGAAGCCGTCACGCTCCACCACCTCAACCTCATACAGCGTGCCGAGACCGAACGACTGAGCCACCGCCTCGGCGTCGAGATCCTTGGTCCACCGATGCACCGGGTTGATCGAGACGTCGTCCCCCTCATCGGGCACTCCCGGAAAGTCGGCGGTGATGGTATGTCCACCAGTCGACGCTGAGAACTCCGTGCGCGACACCACACCCTCACCATCGATACGTACCAGGCCAACGGTGGCCGCCACAGCCTGGTCGGTCTCAGGTGCCTCATGGTCCCACTCCTCGGAACCCCGCTTGGCCCGGCGGCCCCCGTACACCTGGCACCGGATGGTGTCACACGTCTTCGCGTAGCCGTACCGGACCTCAGCTAAGGCGTAAGAACGGGCCGCCACCGCTTGAACCTCCAGCGCCGTCATGCCCGCACCGCCACCAAGGGAGGCCCAACTGGCCGACATCTCTCGGGGCACCACCCCCCGGAGGTACTGCTCGACTCGCACCCAGTTCACGGTCCGCTGATTCGCCCCGTAGCGGGCGGCTCGGATCTCACCCCGGTACCAGGTTGACGAATTCGCGCCTTCGCACACTTGGAGGGTCTGGCTCAGAGGGAGATCGGAGGCCTCCAGTACCTCGAAGGTGCGTCCCAATGCATCCGTCCCCGTGGCCGTCGTACCCCCTTCCGTCGATTCATCGCTCGGTTCGCCGGGAGGCGTCGTACTCGTCGTCCCACCGGTGTTGGAAGGGTGGTCTGGGTGGTCCTCGGGTACCGAAGATCCCGACACCACCGTCGTCGTGGTCGCGACGTCCTCGATCACCACCGTGATCGACGGCACCGCCGGAATGGTGGACGTCTCGTGCATCATCGGCTTTCGACTGGCCTCCCGGGCGACCAGTCGGGCTACACGGATCCTGGTGACCGGACTCTCTATTACTACGCCACTGTCGGAGAACGGACCACCGCAGGAACTCCCGACCGCGACCCGGTACCGGTCGATCTCGCCGTCGAGAGTGACCCTCACCGTGTCCGCATCGATCAGCGTCCATCCACCCGTCTGACCAGCTACCGCGAGAAGACCGTCGTCCACGTGCACCGTGGTTGTCTTGCCGTCCCTGCCCAGAAGCCGGACACCGATCTCGACGTCCGGCACGACCCCGGGCGTCGTGCCCCCGTAGTAATGGTCCAGGATGGCATCGCGGGACCAGCCCTCGTCCACCGCGTAGCCCAGAGAGCCGTACTGGCCCATGCCACGTCCGTGGCCCCAACCCCGACCGTCCACCCGGACGGGGCCGTAGTCGGTAGAGTACTGCGGCGGCGCCGTCATACCGGGAATCAGCAGTTCTTGGCCAATCGACAGGCGATTCGGATCGGTAATCCCGTTGGCCGCAGCGAGGGCCGACACCGTCATCTCATAGCGTGCCGCGATGATCGAGAGGCTCTCTCCGGACTGCACTGTCACCTTCAACGGCGGCAGTGTGGTGGCAGGGGTTCCCCGTCCCGGGATCAACAGGCGCTGGCCCACCTGGAGTCGATCGGGGTCGGTGATCCCATTGGCCTCCATCAGGGCAGCCACGCTTACTCCCTGGTCGGATGCGATCGCCGACAGACTGTCACCTGATTGCACCACGACGACCGTCGGGCCCTTTAGACGAGCCGCCCCGGAAGCCCCCGGAATCAACAGTTCCTGGCCGGGGTGGACCCGGTCCGGATCATCGATGGCGTTGGCCGTGATGAGTGCCGACAGTGTGACGCCGTACTCGGCGGCAATGCCCGAAAGGCTGTCGCCTGACTGCACCACGACCACCAATGGGGGGAGCGTCGTCGGCGTCACCCCGGTTCCGGGCACCAACAATTCCTGGCCCATATAGAGACGATCGGGGTCGGTGATGCCGTTAGCCGCCATAAGCGCCGAAACCGACGTTCCATNTTCGGCAGCNATCTCNGAGAGCGAATCTCCCGCCTCGACGATGACGATCTCGTCGGCCCCAGCGGGCGACGAGATCGTCAGCGATGTCGCGAATAGNGCAACTAGGACCAAAAGGGCACCGGTCAGCGTCGTCCAACCTCTCGGAACAGCAGCAGGGCCGCTCGTCACGATGTCGTCCTGCGTTCCGTCGGACTCCAACGATCGGTCGACCGCAGACGAGCTATGAGCAGCGCTGCCATAGAGCCTGCGGCCACCGACACCGTCGCCAGGAGTCCTAACTCGACCCGCAGGAATAAGTCGTCACCTAGAGCCACCACCAGCGGGAAGGCGGCCAACCCGAGGACCCACGCCAGGGCCATCCGCCCCTGGGCACGGCATGCCATTAGGGCCTGGGCGAATGAGAGCGCCACCATCAGTACGGCGCTGGACCCAGCCAGCAGCACCATGTCTTGGCGCTCGACGGCGAAGTCGGCCCCGAACGCTAACTCCACGATCCGAGCCCCAAACAGCGCGCAGACAGCTACCGCCACCCCACCAATGCCGACAACCAGGCCCAAGAGTCGTCGGAAAACGTGGACCAGCTCGTCGAACCGACCCGCACCAACGAGAGCCGACAACCTAGGCAGCAGCGAGGCCTGGACCGCCTGGAAGAAGAACAACGGCACCCNGGCGATGAGCAGCGCGTTCAGGAANCGGCCCGGATCATCGG
This sequence comes from Acidimicrobiaceae bacterium, assembly GCA_002714485.1. GTDB lineage: Bacteria > Actinomycetota > Acidimicrobiia > Acidimicrobiales > MedAcidi-G1 > UBA9410. The sequence continues at coordinate 6,808 of PAXM01000010.1, read as the reverse complement.
CCTGGTCGGGTCCTGCCAGCACCTCCACGGCCAGCGGACTCATATTCAGGACCAGNGCGGTGGCCACCGACGCAACCAGGAGCGCACCGAGAGCCCTCGAAAAGGCTCCGACCGGTTCGGCGGGACCCTCCAGCGAGAGCTCCCGCTGGCCGGCCAGAGCCAGGGCCACTCCGATGAAGGGTGCCAAGCCCACCGCTAGGCCGTATGCACCTACCCCCCCGGCCGTCGCCACCAAGACCAGCGCTACGACGAGGCGCCCTAGGCCGTCGCCGATGAAGTACCGGGCGTACCCACCGAACCGGCCCAGCCCGGCAAGTACGCCGCGCACCAGGTGCCCAATCCCGAGTCCAACCAGCACCAGAATGAGGCCAACCAGTAGGAGGCCGTGGCCGTCGAACAAATCGTGGCGAATCCGGTCTCCAAGCAACAATGCAAGGACGCCCAGCAGGCCCACCATGCTGGCGCCGACGCAACCTGCTGTCCGAACCACGGGACCGATCCGCCTATCGGACCGTGCGGCGACGATCCGGGCTACCTCCTGCTCCAGCGGTTGGAAAAAGCCCGGNCCCAGCAAGAAACTCAGCGCCCACAGAAGACCGACCGGCGTATAGGCCTCAGGCCCGAGATCACGGGAGGCGAGCGTGATGAACGCGTAGGCCGCNAGNCCGTTGACCAGCAGACCGCCACCGACGGCAACGGTGCCCTCGGGGAGCCGGTCGACGATCGGGTAGCGCCTCGTGGTCATCGACCGATGGATCTGACGTCGAACCCGGCCCGCTCCCACTCCCGACGGTNCAGAACNCNACGAGTGTCGACGACCGACGGCGTGCTCAACGCTTCGGCCACNGCCACCGGGTCGACCAACGCGAACTCCGGCCAGTCGGTNAGGAGAACTAGNGCGTCGGCGCCTGAACATGCCTCCAGTGGACCCGCTGNCAANTCCAGATCACTCGGCAGGAGATCGGTCACAGCCNCCACCGTCGGATCGTGGGCCACGACGTGTGCGCCNGCCGCCAACAGACGTTCGACAATGGCTACCGCCGGAGAGTCACGATGATCGTCGGTCCGCGCCTTGAACGTCAGCCCCCAAACGGCCACCGTCCGACCCTTGACAGACCCTCCCATCGACGCCGCGACCTTGNCCACCACTCGGTCGAACTGCTCCTCGTTTACGGCGATGGCCGCCTCGAGAAACAGAAAGTCGTAGCCGCCGCGCCGCGCCGAGTCCACGAGCGATCGAGTGTCCTTGGGAAAGCAACTCCCACCCCAGCCGGGACCTGGGCGNAGNTACGTCGNACCGATCCGGTGGTCCAAGCCGAGCCCCTCGACAACCGCATCCACGTCGGCTTCGAGGCCCTCGCAGACCGCGGCAATCGAATTGATGAATGAGAGTCGGGTCACCAGGTAGGCATTCGACGCGTATTTGATCATCTCGGCAGCCGACGGGTCCGTTTCCACCACCGGTGCGTCCAGCGTGTCGTAGAGGCCAACCACCAGAGCAGACGCATCAGGGTCGTCGGAACCCACCACGATCCGATCCGGCTCGAGGAAGTCCGAGACAGCGGTGCCCTCCCTCAGGAACTCGGGATTGGCCACCACCGGGAGATCTGATCGACCCAGCATCCCGGGCACCTGTCGCGTGGTTCCTACCGGGACGGTAGACCTGACCACCACGACCGTGCCGGACGCCAGGACCGGACCGAGTTCGCCACAGACCGCTTCGAGTGCCGAGAGGTCGGTGGAACCGTCCGAGCCGGTNGGCGTTGGGAGGGTCAGCAGGACCTGGTCAATGCCGACGACCGCNTCAAACAGCATTGTGGTNAANGAGAGTTNCCCGCTGGCGATGCCGTCGACCACCAGGTCGNTCAGGCCGTCCTCNACGATCGGAACGTCGCCGGCTNCCAGCCGCTCCACCTTGTCGGCATCCCGGTCCACGCACACCACCTGGTGGCCCATGTGGGCGAGGCACGCTCCGGCCGTCAGACCAACGTATCCAGTTCCGACGACCGCGAGCTTTGACACCGTCGGAGTCTCGCAGTCGGCGCGGCGAACGAGACGGAGGGGTGCGATCGGACTCTCAGAGTCGGACTGTGCAGGGCGTTATCCCTTGGGTGGGGCGGTCACCTTCGGCATGCAGGCACCGTCCAGTTCGGCGATCTCGATGCGGTCCCGGTTNTCCCAAGTCACCTGNAGGGACGGGTCCTTCTGCAGGCGNTACTCCCGGAACGACATGTCCATGGCGTCGAACGCCACCAGTCGACCGGACAGACCGTCGCCCAGTCCGAGAATCAGTTTGATGGCNTCGAGNGCCTGGATCGAGCCGACAATGCCNGGCAGTACGCCCANCACCCCGGCTTCNGCGCAGCTGGGGGCGAACTCGGCNGGAGGTGGCTCGGGCANCATGTNCCGGTANGTGACACCACCTCGGGGATCGAACACCGTGACCTGGCCCTCGAAGCGAAAGATCGACCCGTGCACGACCGGCACGCCGAGTTTCACCGATGCATCGTTGAGCAAGTACCGACTGGGGAAGTTGTCNGCCCCATCCACCACCACGTCGTACTCGGCGAGGATCTCCATGATGTTGTCGGCACCGAGGCGGACGTCGTAGGTGACGACATCGACGTCGGGATTGAGGGCGGTNAGGGTNTTCTTGGCCGAGTCAACCTTGCGNTCACCGATCCGATCCAGNTTGTGGAGGATCTGGCGCTGAAGNTTGGACTCGTCGACCACGTCCATGTCGATGATGCCGATCCGGCCCACTCCGGCTGCCGCCAGNTAGAGGGCGGCGGGTGAACCTAGGCCCCCCGCCCCCAGCATCAAGACACTGGCGTCGAGCAACTTCAACTGCCCCTCCTCGCCCACTTCGGGCAGGAGCAGGTGTCGCTGGTAACGGTTGCGCTGTTCGGAGCTGAGGGTGCGCGGCGTACGCCACTCGCGGCCCTCGTCCTTCCACCGGTTGAAGCCCCCGTCCATCGAAATGACCTCGGTGTAGCCGAGTTGCTGGAGGGTGTCGGCGGCGAANGCAGAACGAACCCCACCAGCACACATCACGACCAGCGGTTGGTCGCGNTCGGTGATCCGGTTCTCGATNCTGGCCTCAAGGTTGCCNCGGGGNATGTGTACAGAGCCNGGGACCGCACCCTGTTCGAACTCGTCNGGTTCGCGCACGTCGAGGAGNAGGTAACCGTCAGCTAGNAGGGCCTCGGCACCCACTGGATCGGTCTCGGTNATGCGCGANCTGGCGTCACGCAGGAGGTCTCGNAAGGTGGCCATNCCTAAATCCTACTGATCTAGTCGGGATTCAACCACCGGCAGATCACNCGTCATCTGCCANGCTGAGNACGGCCGGCAGTACCTCGCTTATGGACCCACGGACGACAACGTCGGCCAGATGGTCCATCTCGGTCGGCGAACCGTTNACCACCACGACTGCCGCTCCGTGCCGGACGGCCACCGGCACCATCGCCGCCACCGGGTAGACGCCCAGGGTGGATCCCACGGCGAGTAGTAGGTCGCACCGCCGGGCCGCCTCTTCAGCCCGCTCCATGTCCCCCGGGAACAAGGCCTGACCGAAGCTCACTGTCGCACGCTTCAACAACCCACCGCATGCGGGCCTGGTGCAGCGGGGATCTTCATCGCCCGAACGGACCCGCTCGAGGACTACCTCAATGTCGTTCTGCTCCCCGCATCCCAGACACATCGACCGTCGGACCGTTCCGTGCACCTCCACGATCCGGTCCGGGTCGGTTCCCGCCATGAGATGCAGGCCGTCCACGTTCTGGGTCACAAGGGTGTCCAGCCCACTACGCCGATCCAATTCGACAAGAGCGTGGTGACCAACGTTGGGTTCTACGCCGTCCCAGAGCCCACCGGCCATGACCCTCCAGTTGGCCTTCCGGACCTCGGGCTCGGCCATGTACACGTCGATGTTGGAGGCCCGCTCAGCCTCCGGGTTCAGGGTCCATACCCCCTGGGGTCCACGAAAGTCGGGGATTCCACTATCGGTAGAGATTCCCGCACCTGTCAGGACGGCCAGTGGACCGGCAGTGGAGATCAGTGCGGCAGCGGCCTCCAATCGTCCCTGTAGTTCCGTCTGCTCTTCTAGTTGCGTTTCCGTCTGTTCTTCTGATCCACCCACCATCGTCCGATCTTCGCAGGTCCGACCGGATCTGGATGCTAGAGGCCACAACGCAGGGGAACCGCTGAACGGGACAGCCCGGAATGAGGGGATTGATAGGGAGCGAAGGTCACGACAGATCTATGCCTGCCTCCTCGTTCGCTGGCGCTATCGAGCCGTCTCTGGACGGCTTGTTCGACCACGGCACGGTCGGTGCCAGTGGCACCGATGTCGTCGCGTGGAGCGCTACGGCACACCGAACTCGGGAGATTAAGCCGTAAAGGAGCTCGCCAGGTCGACTAGCAGACGCACTCCGAAACCGGTTCCACCCCGAACCACCTCGGCGTCGTCCGAGTCGGTGAACGCCGGGCCGACGATGTCTAGATGCGCCCAGTCGATGCCCTCTGCTACGAACTCACCGAGGATCAGGCCGGCGGTAATAGCCCCACCGTGTGGACCGCCGATGTTCTTCATGTCGGCCACGGGCGAGTCGACCATGTGTCGATAGTCGTCGGGTAGCGGCAGGCGCCACACCCGTTCGCCGGTCCTCGACGATGCCGCCTCCACCTGTTCCAGGAAACCGTCCCCCCGACCCATCAGGCCGGCGATCCGTGGGCCGAGGGCCACCATGCAGGCACCGGTCAGGGTGGCGAGATCGATCACCGCATCGGGCTTGCCCTCCGATGCCAGCGACAGTGCATCGGCCAGCACGAGCCGACCCTCGGCGTCGGTGTTAAGTACCTCAATGGTCTTGCCATTGCGGATGGTCAACACGTCGCCGGGGCGGGTGGCGTCCCCGCCCAGCATGTTGTCGGTCATCGGCAGGTAGGCACGGACCCGACACCGGGGTGCGACGTCCGGCATCACCGACATGGCGCCCACCACTGCCGCGGCGCCACCCATGTCCATCTTCATGTCCATCATCCCCTGACCGGACTTGATGGACAGCCCACCGGCATCGAAGGTCAGACCTTTGCCCACCAGAGCCAGCGTGCCCTTCGGCCGACCCTTGGGAGTCCAGGTCAACTCGACGAATCGGGCCGGCTGGGTGGAGCCCCGGTTTACGCCCAGCAGTCCGCCCAGGCGGGCCCGTCGGATGGCCGTCTCGTCCATCACTTTGACGGTCAGACCGCGGTCCCGAGCCATGCGCCGCACCCGGTTAGCGAACTTCGGCGGGGTGAGGCTTCCGCCTGGCTCGTTGACCAGGTCCCGGGCCAGCACCACACCCGCAACCACCGCCTCGGCACGCGCGACGGCGGTGCGAACCCCGACGGCTGCGCTACCCACCAGTGTTACCCGGGTCAAACGGTCGCCACCGCGCGCACCCCCGGATGACTGATAGCCGAATCGGTACAGAGCCAGTGTTAGGCCCTCGACCACTGCGCCGACACCCTCAGCCTGAATCGGTCCATCAGCATCAGCCGCTGCGGAAGCCAGGTCGGTGGCCAACGAGCGATGGGTGCGCACAGCCCGACCTAACGATGCAGCGGCACGCCGCAGGCCGTCCAGGGAAAGTCCCTCGGCATCTCCCAGCCCAACGGCGGCGACCAGGCGACCGTCGACTGGGACGATCTGGACCTGACCGCCCTTTGCCTCGAAGCCGAGGCGCCCCAAATCGGAGCGGTCCAGCCCCGATGGGAGCGCGTCGCCAACAGCCAGTCGATCGATGGTGATGCCATGGGCCACCACCTCGGCACGGGCCGGGGCACGACGGGCCGTAGAGAACTGCGGGGGGGTGAACGTGACGGTCATGAGGAACCCTTGGGAAGTCGATAGCGGACGAAACTTGGTGATGCAATCCGGATCAGTCGGAGAGGGAGCGGGTGGTTAGCGAACCACCATCGTCACCACTGGACTCCTGCCAGCGGGCCAACGTCCACAGCAGGTCGGAAAGCCGGTTTAGGTATGGCACCACCGACGACCCCTCACGAGCCACCGAAAGGGCGGAACGCTCGGCCCGGCGACACACCGTGCGGGCGACGTCGATACGGGCCGACACCTCGTCCTGGCCAGGCACCACGAACTCGGTCGGTGGATCGAAGCGGGACCAAAGGTCGTCGATCAGGCCTTCCAACGCTGTGACCATTTCCGGAGTAGGTCGCGAACCCGACTCCTCCATCTGCTCGACCTGGTCGGGATTGCAGGCCAACTCGGCCATCACCAGCCAGAGGTCCCGCTCAAGGCCGACCAGGATGGCATCCATCTCCGGTTCGGCGGCCGAACGGGCTAGGCCGATGGCCGCCTGAGCTTCGTCGACGTCGCCGTAGGCCGTGGGTTGGGGCGAATCCTTAGCCCCCCGCCCGCCGTGCAGCAGGCCGGTCGTCCCGTCGTCTCCCCGTCGGGTGTAAACGCGTGCCTCAGTCATCAGGTCGCGAACCCTACCGGTCGGAAGTTTTCCTGCCGATCACGCTAAGCCCGGTTCGGGTAACCAGCCTCAAGACAGGGTGGCCCTGGCCACCAGGTCCATCCCGAAGGCGGTGAGAATGGCGAGGTAGAGCAACCCGGTAGCCGCCATGACCGCCGAGTACTGGCGCTCCCGCAGGGCCGCCCGGGTGGCCAGCACAAGGGCCAACGTCCCCACCGTCGACGCCACCCAAAACCAACCGAGCAGGCCGTTGTACCCGTCGTCGATGGTCCCGTTCAGCACCGAAACCATGCCGGTCGGCCATAGCAGGACAGCCACCTCGA
>PAXM01000009.1 GCA_002714485.1 Acidimicrobiaceae bacterium | reverse complement strand
GTCCATGCCGGCCGACAGCAGCGCAGTGAAGGCCAGATAGGGATTGGCCGACCCGTCTGGGACCCGCACTTCGATTCGGCCACCCTCGGGCACCCGAATCATCTGGGTGCGATTGTTGCCCCCGTAGGCCACGTATGACGGTGCCCAGGTGGCCCCCGAGTCAGGCGGGCCGACACCAATGCGCTTGAACGAGTTGACCGTCGGGCAGACGATCCCGCTCAGTCCCTGGGCGTGGTCGAGGATCCCACCGGTGAACTGGTAGGCCAGTTCGCTGAGACCGAGGCCCCGCCGATCGTCGTCGTCGTGAAACAACGGCTAGTCAGTGTCAGCAGACCACAGGCTGAGGTGGGTGTGCAGGCCGTTGCCGGTCTTGTCGGCGAACGGCTTGGGCATGAACGTGGCGTAAAGGTCCTGTCGGCGAGCCAGCGTGTGAAGCATGAGACGCAACACGATGAGCCGATCAGACGTTGTCAGAGCATCGGCGTACTGAAAGTTCTGTTCGAACTGCCCGTTGGCATCCTCGTGGTCATTGGCATAGTTCCCCCAGCCCATAGCGTCCATGTGTCGAGACACGGTGGTCAGGTGGTCCAGAGCCGTGGTCAACCCCCGTGCGTCGTAGCAGGGCAGCGCCGACGTGTCCCGCTCGTCAGCCGGCCGTAGCGATCCATCTGCCTCACGGGCCAATAGCGAGTACTCGACTTCCACCCCGGCCTTGAGTACGAGGTCCTGCTGGGCCGCCTGGGCCAACATCTGCTTGAGGATGACTCGCGGGGCGTAGGGCCAAGCCGCACCCTCGACGGTGGGGTCGCACTGCATGGCGGCCACGTTGGGCTGCCACGGCAACTGCACGTAAGAGTCGGGATCAGGGATAGCCAAGATGTCGGGATCGGCCGGTGTCTGGCTAAGTGGACCGGCGGCAAACCCAGCGAATCCCGCGCCCACCTCCAAAAGGTCGTCGATGGCGGTTACCGGTACCAGTTTGGCGCAAGGCTTGCCGTGCATCTCAACAAACATGGCGTAGATGAACTCCACGCCGTCGTCGGCGATCCGGGCCTTTAGTTCATCAGGCGTCATCGACCAACCTCCCACTAATGACACACCCCCGGTGCGACAGTCGTGGCGTTACGACTGCGTCTCGCACGGTAGTGGCTGTCCGGGGAGGGCTCGAACCTCCAACCTCCTGATCCAAAGTCAGGCGTTCTGCCAGTTGAACTACCGGACACTACGTCTGCCCAACCGATCGTAGTGGCCACACCGTCGAGACCTTCTGGAAGCTCGTCCACCATCTTCCAGGCCAAACGGGGGCAACGGGCCAACACGCGGTTAGCCTGCCGCCCGTCATNGGATCACTGATCAAGAAGCGCCGCAAGCGCATGCGCAAGAAGAAGCACCGCAAGATGCTCAAGCGCACCCGCGCTCAGCGGATGCGAGGCAAGTAGCCCGGTCTCAGGCTGGCGCCGTCCGCACGATCCGGCGCCCACCCCCCGGATACTCNCCCTCCACGAACCACGTACTCCCGCTACCGGCCAGCCTCGGACGCAGNCCTGTCGCGTCCCCGAGAGCGTCGCGCCACTCTGCCAACTCGGGCATCAAGTCCATTGCCGCGGGCTCCAGGTCGTTACCGTGGTCGCCAACTGGACCACCCATCTCGTCCCAGCGTCGATATACGTCTGGGGTCGGACAGCCGACAGTCGGGGTCAATAGCGTGAAGGTTTGATCCCGAAACGGAAGGGGCTNAACTACCTCCCCAATCCCGGACACCCTCGCTCGCCCGCCCACCAGGCAGAACGACACGTCAGCGCCGATTCCCGCAGCGGCCACCAAGTCAGTGAACCCTGCCCACCGCAACACTGCCGCTGCATCGGCTGAACCACCACCGAGACCGGCGCCCGCAGGGATGGCCTTCCGCACCACCACATCAGCCGTCCGACCCACTAGGTACAAGGCCCGAGTCACCAAGTCNTCAGGGCCACCCGGCACCGATAGGCCACCGGTNCGGTCCTCAATNGTCAGCTGCCCTTCGGCGCCNGCCGGAGGGCTGACCTCCAACTCNTCGGCCAAGTCCAAGGTCACCATCTCGGCGTCGACGAGGTGGTATCCGTCGTCGCGTATGCCAACCACCCGTAACGACAGGGTGAGTTTGGCGGGAGCGACCAGCGCCTCGATGATCATGGCGACTCTCCCGATGGCCTAAGAGTGGTCGCGCTGGCCAGAGCGGCCCACTGCTCCAGCCCCAACTGCTCAGCCCGGTCAGTCGGGTCCACGCCAACGGCCTCGATGGCNGCTTCGTTGAGTAGCCCGGCCAACGAGCGGCGNAGCATCTTCCGGCGTTGGCNGAATCCGGCNCGCACCAAGGNNAATAGGCGATCNGGATCGNCATCCACTGCCGGTCGCTGCCGGCGCACGACCTTGACGAGNGCTGAGTCAACGTTGGGGCGCGGCAGNAANACCGACGGCGGTACCCGGCCGAGCATCCGNGATTCNGCGTGATACGCCACCTTGACGCTGGGTAATCCGTAGGCNTCGTCGCCGGGACCGGCCACCAACCGTTCNGCCACCTCGTGCTGGACCATCACCAACATCCGGTCNATGGCGGGNACGTCTTCNAGNAGGTCNCANANCAGCGGCACTGAGATGTTGTANGGCAGNTTGGCCACCANCGCCCAGTCCCCATCNCNAGGTTCACCGAAGGCGAGCANTTCAGCCCANTCGACCTCCATGGCGTCGGCGTGCACGATCCGGACGTCACNGNNCNCTCCGAGATCNGCCANNACCTCGGCCAGCACGCNGACNAGCACGTCGTCGACCTCCACGGCCGTGACCGAGGCACCNGTCTCGGCAAGTGCNAGGGTCANCGACCCGACNCCGGGTCCGATCTCGACCACCCGATCACCGGGACCCACCNNGGCTAACTCCGCAATGCGNCGCACNGTGTTCGGTTCGACCACGAAGTTCTGGCCGAGCGACCGCTTGGGCCGAATGTCGTNNCGATCCAGCAGGTCCCGNACNCGGGTCCTGGTGAGCGTCATGNCGAAGGCAATCGAGNCAGCANACCGGTCAGGGNAGGTAGCGGCCNCACACCGGCCACTGGCCTCGACCNCGCAGGTCGTAGAGGGCCTGAGCCATGCGGTCCTGATCGACAGGTGCTGCGNCGGCCGGATCAACTCCNACNAGGTGNTCGAAGTACAACCCNGCGATCCAGTCCCAAGTCTGACGGCTGAACTGGTACGCCCCCCGATACTTNCCCGTCGGATTGACGGCCGTGTAGTCGCCNGTGGCCTCNCAGAACCGCAGCGCCTCCCACTGGATNTCNGACGGNCCNTGNGGATNGGGNTCGGTGTCCCAGGGAATGGTCGTCGTCGGGCCCGGGGTGGTCATGGCCTCCTCACGACGACGTAGTTCCTCAGCTCGGAGGCGGGTCCGCTCGGCCTCGCGGTCGGCCTCGCGCTGCCTGGCCTCTAGCAGCGCGTCCAACTCGGCCCGCTCGGCGAACTCGTTGGCGGCCACCAGTCGGGCCGCAGCCAGCGCCTCGGCCTCGTGTTCGTGGGCTACNACAGCCATNCGGTCTTGGGNCTNTCGGGACGACCGGGCAAGGTGCCAGTNCCGGGCNCGGGAACTCAACTCGGCCACCGACGGTGCAGGCCGNGCAGCAGAGGAGACAGGAGTANGNGTGGCNACGACCAANTCGATGGTCTCNATCCGGGACGCGTCGGCNANGNGGCGCGTGGCCGCGTCAGCCGTCCCGGTGAGTGCACCGGGNGACGACGGGTTTTCGAGTACGAAAAGCGGCAGCGCAGCAACCGTGGCCAAGGCCACGACGACCACACGCCACCGTTCGACGGTGGGTTCGGCGTCCAGAGCTCCGTCCCCTTCCCCTCCGGACACGACCGGCCCAGGGCCGGATCGCCGCCGCGACGATAGAGACAGTGGCCGAGCTGTGCAAGATCGGAGGACAATCAGTCAACCGGTCGTCGGTCACCCGATCGTCACCTACCCGAGGTGGGGGCGCCACGACGGCACCCGGATGGTGGCCTAATGCAGGCCGTAGAACGTCTGGGCGTTCGCTGTGGTGGCATCGGCCACCTCCTCAACTGACCGTCCCATGGCCTCGGCCACCGCAGCCCCCACCAGGGAGACATGAGCCGGCTCGTTGCGCTTCCCCCGATAGGGCACAGGCGCCAGATACGGGGAGTCGGTCTCCACCATGGCCCGCTCCAGCGGGCAGACTGCCACAGCGGCCCGCAGATCGTCAGCCGTCCGGAAGGTCACGATCCCGCTGAAGCTCAACAGCGCCCCCCTGGCCAGGCCCTCGGCGGCCTCGTCGGGACCGCCGGTAAAGCAGTGAAACACAGTCCGGGCGGGCACCCCCTCCGCATCCAGCAGGGCGAACGTCTCGTCCCACGCCTCACGGGTGTGGATCACAAGCGGGAGGTCGTAGGTGTTNGCCAGGGCGACCTGGGCGGCGAACACGTCGCGCTGGACATCACGCGGTGAGTGGTCGTAGTGGAAGTCCAGACCGGCCTCGCCAACGGCCACAACCACCGGTTCGGNCAGTAGACCGACTAGTCCATCGACGCCACCGCTGGCCTCATGGGGATGGACGCCCGCCGTGGCCCACACGCCATCATGTCGCGAAGCGGTGGCCACCGCCGCCCGACTNTCGGCTAGGTCGCAGCCCACGGTCACCATGCCGATCACACCGCTGACGCGGGCCCGGGCTACCACCTCGTCGGCGTCGTCACCGAGGTGGCAGTGGTTGTCGAACCAGGGTGCCACCGTGAACTCGGTTCGCCGACTACTCNCCGGACGCCTGGTNGTCGAGCAGTTCCTCGAGGTCGACCTTGGCGAACAACGGCNCGGGCTGTGGNACCGGCGCTCCCGGCGTGGGCTCCANNCGNTNCCACGAGTCCACCGTNCCNAGGACATCGTCAAGCATNGCTGTNGAAAACGGCAGCCAGGGCGACAGGGCCACNCGNACACCGGCCACCGCAGCCAACGCTGTCCCCAGCACCGCCCGGGCCCGGCCCACATCGGCTTTGGCCAACTTCCATGGTTCCGTGGCGTTCAGATAAGCATTGACGGCGGCTGCAGCGTCCATGCCAGTCCGCAACGCGGCCCGCAATTCCACCCGTTCGACCTGTTCGGTCACGGTGACCAGTGAAGCGTCCACCGCCTCCAGCACGGCTCGATCCCCGTCATTGCGACCATCGGCCGTTGGCACCGACCCCTCGCANGTCTTGTGCACCATCGATAGAACCCGGTTGACGAGGTTCCCCCAGGTGGCGACCAGTTCCTCGTTGACCCGGCGGCCGATCTCGCCTACCGACAGTTCGGTGTCGCTCTGCTCGGGCAATGAGGCGGCCAAGGCGTAGCGCAGTGCATCGGCTTCAAACAGGTCGAGCCCCTCACCGATGGTGAGGCCGACCCCCCGACTNGCCGATGCCTTGCCGCCCTTGAAGGTGACGTACTGGTTGGCCGGCACGTCGGTAGGGAGGTTCANACCGCCGTACCCCATGAGCATCCCGGGCCAGATGATGGTGTGGAACGGGATGTTGTCCTTGCCGANGAAGTAAACGGANCGGGCGTCGTCGTTCTCCCACCAGTCTCGCCACGCCTCGGGGTCACCGCTGTCGCGCGCCCACTCTTTGGCCGCCGACAGGTAGCCGATGACCGCTTCGAACCAGACATAGATCCGCTTGCCAGCCCCTAGGTCGTCGACCGGCAGTTCTATCCCCCAGTCCAGGTCNCGGGTGATCGCCCGGTCCTGGAGCCCCTCGTCGACCCAGCCCTTGGAGAAATTCAGCACATGGCGACGCCAACCCTCTCGGGAGTCCAGCCACTCCCCCAGCTGCTCGGTGAAGTCAGAGAGTCGCAGGTAGAAGTGCTCGGTGGAACGGACCTCGGGAGTCGACCCGGTGATCTTGGACCTCGGATCGACGAGTTCTTCAGGATCCAGCGTGCGGCCACAGTCCTCGCACTGGTCGCCGCGCGCCTCGGAGTAGTCGCAATGGGGGCAGGTACCCTCGATGTAGCGGTCGGGTAGGAAGCGGTCGGCCTCGGCGTCGAAGTACTGGTCGCTGGTCCGGCGATCNATGTGGCCGTTGTCCANCAGGCGCATGAAGANGTCTTGGGTCACTTCGGCGTGGTTCTCGGTGCCAGTCGAGGTGTAGCGGTCCCAACTNATGCCAAGCCTGTNCCAGTCGGCTACGAACTCGGCGTGATATCGGTCCACGATGTCAGCCGGGGTGACGTCCTCGGCATCGGCCCGGACGGTNATCGGCGTGCCGTGCACGTCNGAACCACTGACCATGAGCACCCGGTTACCGACCAGGCGCTGATGGCGGGCGTAGACATCGGCTGGCAGGTAGGCGCCGGCNAGGTGGCCGAGGTGACGTGAGCCGGAGGCGTACGGCCAANCCACGGCNACCAACACCGGCGTGCCNCCGGTGCGCCGACCAGTCACCGGTTCGTTCGCCATGGACCCGAGGCTACCGGTGGTCCCGCATGCCGATTACCGGTCGAGGGCCAGGCGGTAGGCCCGTCGCCGGGACACCCCGAGACGATGGGCCGCCTCGTCAGCCGCATCACGCGTCGACGCTCCTCCAGCCCGTGCCTCGTCCAGCACCACCTGTATGCGCTCGTCGTCGACCTCAGCGGGTGGCGGCGCACCTTCGACCACCAGGACAACCTCGCCCCTAGGTGGTTCGTCGAACCGGTCGACCAGTTCGGCCACAGTGCCGCGGACGAACTCCTCATGAAGCTTGGTCATCTCCCGGGCCACCACGGCACGTCGGTCCGGACCCAGGACCCCCACCAGGTCACGCAAGGTTGTGGCCAGCCGGTTGGGAGACTCGAACAACACCATGGTCCGTTCCTCAACGGCCAGTTCGGCCAACCGGTCGGACCGAGCGGAGCCCTTGCGGGGCAGGAAGCCCTCCATGCACCACCGGTCGGTGGCCAGACCGCTGGCCGAGACCGCTGCCACCGGAGCCGATGGTCCGGGCACCACCACAACCGGGTGGCCGGCTTCGACTACCCGACGCACCACACGCTCTCCGGGGTCGGAGATCCCCGGCATGCCCGCGTCGGATACCAGTGCCACGGTGGCCCCGCCAGCGATCCGGTCGACCACCACGCCAGTGGACCGCTCCTCGGTGTGCTCGTCGAGGCGGAGAAGGTCGCTGCCAGAGATCCCTGCATGCTGGAGGAGTCGACCGGTCCGACGGGTGTCCTCGCAGGCCACGAGGTCGGCAGCAGCCAGTTCCTCGGACGCCCTGGGCGATAGATCTCCGAGGTTGCCGATCGGTGTGGCCACCAGCACCAGTCGACCCGAGGCGTGCACGCTCACCGGGTGGCCCCCTTCTGGATTGGGTCGCCATCACCACGAACCGCCAGCTCGTCTCCCACCTGCAGGCCCCACCGTTCGAAGCAGCCTGCCTCGGCCTCCAGTACGGCCCGGCTTCCCCGGACGGGACGACCTACACGGTGCCGGTCCATCTGAGCGGTTCTCAAGACGCGTAGGTCGGCGTCGAGGTAGGCCACGTCGAGCGAGAAACGCATACCCAAGGTGTGTACGGTCCGACCGGGTCGGATGAGAAATGCGCCCTCGTGGGAACTCCGCCCGGTCAGGCCCCGCATGCGGCTGGACGGCGACTCGGCCACCTCGAGGCTGGACAACACCCGATCACCTCGAACCAACCACGGCATGGTGTCAAGCGTACGACTCGCGGTGGGGTCAGACGTTGAAGCGGAACTCCATCACGTCGCCGTCCTCGGGGCGGTACTCCTTGCCTTCGCTACGCACTAGCCCGGAGTCACGGGCCGACGCCCAGGACCCCTCGTCCAGCAGGGTGTCCCACCGGATGGTCTCGGCCCGGATGAAGCCCCGCTGGAAGTCAGTGTGGATCCGCCCTGCACACTCCGGCGCCGATGACCCGGCCCTAAAGGTCCACGCTCGGCTCTCCTTTTCGCCAGTCGTGAAGTACGTCCGCAACCCCAGAAGGTGGTAGGCCGCCCGGACGAACACCGGCAGGGCACCATTGCCCAGCCCCAGGCCCTCAAGCATCTCAATCCGATCGGTCTCGGGCAGTAGGGCGGCCTCAGCCTCCAACTGAACGGACATGCCGACGACCTGCGCTCCCGCCCCATAGACGCCGCCATCAGCAGACACACCGCCAGGCACGCCGGCCAACTCGGCCACAACAGAAGCCAAGACCGGCTCAGGGTCCAGGAGTTGTTCCTCGTCGAGGTTCACGACGGCCAGCACCGGCTTGTTGGTCAACAGGAAGTAGGGGCGCAAATGGGCCCGGTCGGCGTCACCGAGGTCGCAACGGTACAACGGCACACCCTCTCCCAATCGTTCGACGGCCTTGGCAAGGGCGGCCACAACGGGGGTCAACGATGGGTCTCCCTTGGACGCCCTGCGAGCCTTGTCGAGTTGCTTCTCGGACGTGTCGAGATCAGCCAGGGCCAGCTCCACCTCCACGACGCGCAGGTGTTCCAACGGGTCCGACGAACCGGGCACGTCCGTGTCGGTGAAGGCCCGGAGCACGAACACGATGGCGTCCACCTCGCGGATCCCGGCCAGGAACTTGTTGCCCAGGCCCTCCCCCTGGGACGCCCCCTCGACCAGGCCGCCGATGTCTGCAAACTCCACGCTGGCCGGGACAACCTTGCGCGAGGCGCTCATCTCCGCCAACCGGTCCAGCCGGGCGTCGGGCACCTTCGCCACGCCGATGTTGGGGTCAGTGGTGGCAAACGCGTACGGGGCAGCCAGCGCACCACCCCCAGCCAACGCGTTGTACAGCGACGACTTGCCCGCGTTGGGCAGGCCCACGAATCCGAACCGCTCCACCTGGGCCCTCCCGGCTCAGTCGACTCCTCTGGACCGATCAGGCTAGGAGCCCCGATCCGCTGGACGACGGCTATGTGACCGAGGTCCGGCACCGCGATCGACGGTTATGCGGATCAGCCAATGGCCGCCGCTACCCTGACCAGCATGTCGAAGCGCACCAGTAGGGCGAAGGCAAACGTTCGCCGCAAGAAGGCCAACCACGGTCGTAAGCCCAATCTGGGCCGTAACAGCTAACTGAGTTCCTCATGGCGTCCCCCGACGAGCCGGTTCTCGGCCGTCCCGACGCCGTTCCCAGCACTCGGATCGACACCTTCCCTGTCCAAGGGCCGCTGGAACTCGTGCACTTCCGCTCCTCGGAGTTGACTGCGCTCTGCCCGGTCACCGACCAGCCGGACTTCTACACGATCGACATCGAATACGTTCCCGGCGCACACTGCATCGAGAGCAAGTCGCTGAAGTTGTACCTACGGACGTTTGATGGGCGCGGCATCTTCGCCGAGCACCTGGCCCCCGAGGTCGCCGGCCACTTGGCCGAGGCAGTAGGCGTCCCGGTCACCGTCACCCTGGCCCAACAGGTTCGCGGCGGCATTGTGACCACGGTAACGGCCACCGGCTCACCAGCCTGAGTCCCGTGCTGGGCCTGATCACCGGGAGCGGCTTCGACGACCTCTCCGACCTAGACGAGGTCTCAGATGACGTGATTGCCACGCCGTTCGGCGACGTGCCGGTGGCCAGCGGGCTGCTCGACGGCACCCCGGTCCTGATTCTTCGCCGCCACGGCGCCGGCCACGCCGTACCACCACACCGCATCGACTACAGGGCCAACGTTCAGGCCATCCGAGACGCTGGAGCGACCATGGTGGTAGCCACCGCTGTCAGTGGTGCCATCGACCCGGCCCTTCCCCTTGGGTCTCTGGTCCTGATCGACCAGTTCATTGACGCCACACGGGGTCGCTCCGACACGTACTTCAACGACGAGGTCCACCACACCGACATGACCGACCCGTACGACCCGGGCCTTCGACAGGTCTTGCGCGAGGCAGCCGTCCAGACGGGCGTGACAGTGATCGACGGTGGTACCTACGTGTGCACCAATGGGCCGCGCTTTGAGACCCCGGCCGAAATCGCCATGTACCGCAACGCAGGTGCCACCCTCGTCGGTATGACCGGTTACCCCGAAGTGGCCCTGGCCCGTGAGCTGGACCTGCCGTACGCCTCGGTCGGGGTGGTATCCAACGCAGCAGCCGGTGCCAACAAGGAGCCATTGGGACTTGACGACATCCGGACAGTCATGGCCAGTGCCGGCCCACAGGTTCGTCTCCTCCTAGCCGCAACGGCCGCTCGACTGGCCTGAACGCCGCCGAACAGAGCCGGGTAGGACCCGATGTGGATTAGCCCGCCACCAGGCGCAATCCCCGCTGCTGCACCTCGGCCTGCGCCCGCTCCACGTCAAGTGTCTGGACGACACCCGCCTCCACGACCCACCTCCCGTCCACCCAGACGTCGGTCACCGAGCGGCTAGAGCCAGCCCACACCAGGTGGGCCAGAAGGTCCGCGAGTTCGGTCACTGGCGTAAACGGCGGTTGGTCGAGGTCGATCCGGATGAGATCCGCGACTGATCCCACAGAGAGACGGCCCACGTCGTCCAGCCCCACTGCCGCTGCCCCATCACGGGTGGCCATAGCTAGGACCCGCTCAGCGGACAGGACGGTTGCGTCCAGGGCATCCACCCGGGCCAGCAGCGGCGCAACCTTGACCTCCTCCCAGAGGTCGAGAGTGTCGTTGGATGCCGGGCCGTCGGTGCCAAGCGCCACCGTCAGACCGGCATCGATCATGCGGACCAGCGGAGCGATCCCCGAGCCCAACTTCATATTGGAGACCGGGCAGTGGGCCACGGCCACGCCGGCGGCAGCCATCATGGCGATGTCGTCGTCGTCGACCCAGACAGCGTGTGCGAACAGCACCCGACCACCCAGTACATCGTGGTCGGACAAGACTTGGACGGTGCTACAGCCGTACTCGGCCTCCAGGGGTTCGCTCTCGGCTCGGGTCTCGGCCACGTGCACGTGCAAGACAGCGTCCAGCGAGCGGGCCAGTTCCGCCATGCGGGCCACGCCGGCCACCCCGAGGTCGTAGACCGAGTGAGGTCCGATACCCACGGTCAATCGCCCTGCCGGATCGTGATACGTCCCGTGGAACGCGGCCAGGGCGTCGAGCCGATCACCGCCCGCCCCAAAGGACTCTCCGTGCAATACCGACAGCGCCGCGGGCGTCATGACGAGCCGTCCTCCCGTGGTCGACACGGCGTCGACTACGGCGTCTTCGAACAGGTACATCTCACAACTGGTGGTCACCCCGGAAACCAACATCTCCGCAGACCCGAGGGCCATCCCCCACCAGGCATCCTCGGGTGTCATGCGCCCTTCCCGTGGCCACATGGCCTCGTTCAGCCAACGCTGGAGCGGCAGGCCATCGCCTGCGCCGCGTACCAGCGTCATCGGTGTGTGAGCGTGGGCGTTCACCAGGCCCGGCATGATCAAGCCACCCAGTCGATGGACCGTCCCCGCGAAGTCTTCCGATCCCTCGGCCCCCACGTGGGTGATCCGTCCGTCCAGCACCTCAACGACGCCCGGNGCATGNATCGCGCCCCTATCGTCGCAGGTCAGGACNACATCGGCCTCGTANCGGTCGGAAACCATGGCNTGACGNTAGCGAGNCTCCNCCAGCNCGGNNCGCCTCCATGTGCGTTCGGTCACACCTTGCGATACGGTCAGCATTCCCGCGGGCGGCCCTGGGTCGCTTCGCGACGTAACGATGCNACGAAGAACCGGAGGGGTTCATGAGTAACCGAATCACCCGCCTGCTCGCCGTGATGCTGGGGTTCGTCCTGGTGGTCTCGGCGTGTGGGAGTGACAGCGANGATGCCGCACCAGCGGCAACCACTGCGGCTCCAGCTGCGGCTGAGGCTGAGGCTGAGGCTGAGGCGCCGGCTACGACCGCTGCACCGGCTGCCACCGAGGCACCGGCACCGCCGGAAGAACCAGTCAATGTAGGACTGGTCTTTGATATCGGTGGCCGCGGAGATGGGTCATTCAACGACATGGCCTATGCGGGTCTGGAGAAGGCNGCCAACGAACTCGGAGCCAACATNTCCGATGCCTCGCCCAACTCTGATGGNTCCAACAGGCCAGAACTGCTTCGNCTGATGGCNGAGGCCAACGATCTCGTGATCGGTGTTGGCTGGCTGTTCGACACAGCGATGGCCGAAGTGGCGGTCGAATATCCGGACACGAACTTCGCCATCATCGATGGCTTCGTCGACGCGCCAAACGTGGCCTCTCTGCTCTATGCCGAACACGAGGGCTCGTTCCTCGTAGGTGCNGCAGCAGGCATGAAGACCGGNGCCAACGTCATTGGATTCATCGGTGGGGTGAACTTCCCNCTGATCAACAAGTTCGAGGCTGGTTTCGCNGCTGGTGTCGCTCAGACCAACCCGGATGCAACGGTTCTNGTCGAGTACGTCACCGAACCGCCGGACTTCGACGGATTCAACGCTCCTGACCGGGGTCGCGAGATCGCACTCTCGATGTACGAAAAGGGTGCCGACATCATCTACCAGGCTGCTGGTGGAACCGGTTTCGGAGTCTTCGAGGCTGCGAAGTCTCACACCGAGGACTCAGGCTCAAAGGTGTGGGCCATTGGCGTGGACTCCGACCAGTACAACGTGGTCGACGACTCGGTCAAGGAGTACCTCTTGACCTCGATGATGAAGAACATGGACGTATCCGTGTTCGACGTCATCAAGGCCCAGGGTGAAGACAACTTCCAGAGTGGAGCGGTCATGTTCAACCTCTCCAACGACGGGGTTGGTTACGCCACAAGTGGCGGTTTCGTGGACGACATCGCCGGGGATCTCGATTCCCTCAAGGCAAAGGTCGTCAGCGGCGCCATCTCCGTACCCGAGGTGCCCGGTGAGCGCGCAGTGGTCCTACCCGACTTGGGTGGCCGCGTCGTCACCATCGCGGTAGACAACGCCTACCTGCCCTTCGCCTACATCCCGGCTGACACCGGCGTNGCTATGGGTTGGGACTACGACGCCATGGACGAGGTCTGTGGCCGGCTGAACTGCGTGCCGAGCTTCCAGGAGTTCGCGTGGGATGGCACGATCATCGCCACAGGCGCCGGACAGTTCGATATGGCCGGTGGCGGCATCACGATCACCGAAGAGCGCGACAAGGTCGTGGACTTCTCGATCAGCTTCATCAGCACTGACCAGAAGATCCTCGTGGCCAAGGACAGTTCGGAGATCGGTTCCCGCGACGACCTCGCAGCGTCGGACTGCAANGCGGGCTCGATGACCGGCACCACCAACTACGACCTCACGGCCTCGATCACCGGTGAAGATCGAATCGTGGCCTTTGAGTCGTTCGCCTTCGCCGTTCANGCCCTGATCAGCGGCGACGTGTGCGCCGTGATCATGGATGACGTGGCCGGACAGGGCTANCAGGGCGAGAACGCCGACAAGGTGGACCTGCTCCCCGACTCCCTGCAGTCGGATCCGTTGGGCTGGGCCTTCACAGAGGGCAGCGACCTTGTCGCTCCGTTCAACGAGGCCATCCAGTCCATGAAGGACGACGGCACCCTNGCGGCGCTGAATGCCAAGTACTTCGGTACGGCGTTCACCGTCACCTACGACGACATCGGTGATGGCGCCTATGCCGAGGACGAGTCGGCNGCCGCCNTGCCNGGCAAGGGCACGTCGTTGACGATGTGTCGTGCGAACTGGGCGTCTGGTTACATCCAGGCCGAGATCGTGCGCCAGATCCTCCAGCAGGCCGGCTACGAGGTCTCTGAC
>PAXM01000008.1 GCA_002714485.1 Acidimicrobiaceae bacterium | reverse complement strand
CTGCACGTCCACCAGCACGTCGTACCTCACAGCCAGTACCTCATGATCCATACCCCATCTCCATCTGCCCCTGACGCCCGTTGAACCCATTCACGCGCCCACCCCTGGCCAGTCAGCGAACGACCGGCCGGTGATGCGTTCATAGGCCTCTACGTACCGAGATGAGGTAGCCGACACCACCTCGTCGGGCAATGGCGGGGGTGGGGGCTGCTTATCCCAGTCCAAGCCGTCGAGGTGGTCACGGACGGGTTGCTTGTCGAACGACGGTGGTGTAGCTCCTGGCACCCACGCCTCGGCGGACCAGAACCTAGAAGAATCCGGGGTGAGAACCTCGTCGGCCAACACCAAGCGGCCGTCGACCATGCCGAACTCGAACTTGGTATCGGCGATGACGATCCCCCGCTCGGCAGCCCACTCGGCGCCCCGCAAGTAGCAGGCGATCGATGCATTCCGAGCCGTCTCGGCCACCTCGGTGCCCACCAGGTCGACGGCCTCAGAGTAGGAGATGTTGACGTCGTGACCCTCGTCTGCCTTGGTGGACGGGGTGAAGACCGGCTCGGGTAGGGGACTGGCCTCCAGAAGATCGTCGGGCATCGGCGTGCCGTGCATGGTCCCCGAGGAGCGGTACTCCTTCCAAGCCGAACCGGTGATGTAGCCCCGGACGATGCACTCGATGGGCAGCATCTCGGCCCTGTGGCAGAGCATGGTGCGACCAGCTAGATCAGCTAGCACGCCATCGTCGCTAGCGGCCGCACCGGCTAGTACGTCGCCGAGATCGGTGGTATCCGTGGAGATCAGGTGACCCTCCACCAAATCGGCAAACTGCTCGAACCAAAAGGCGGTCATAGCGGTGAGTACCCGACCCTTGTTCGCTATGAGTTCAGCCATCACGACGTCAAAGGCCGAGATGCGGTCCGAGGTGACCATTAGCAGACGGTCGTCACCAGCGTCGTATACGTCTCGCACCTTCCCCGAGTGGAGATGGGGAAGTGGAATCTGGGGGGACATGTGACTCCAATCGGCAACAGGATCTAGAGGATCGGTTCGGGATCGTAGGCTGCGGCCTGAGGATGGGCGGCCACCACCTCGGCTACCCGTTCGATCACCGCCGCGACCTGGGCCGAAGCGTTGCCGACGAAGGCCGAGGGGTCATCGAGGAGCCCGTCCAGCATTGTCCGGTCCAGCGGCAGACGATCGTCACCGGAGAGCCGATCCAACAGGTCGGTCTCGGACATGCCCTGGTCCCGACGGGCCAGAGCAGCGTCGACTGCGTGACCCTGGATGACCTCGTGGGCCTCCTCGCGCCCCATGCCGGCCCGGACTGCGGCCACAAGCACCCGGGTGGTTGCCAGGAACGGCAAGTACTGCCGGAGCTCGCGTTCCACAACTGCCGGGTAGGCACCGAACTCGTCCAGCACCGTCAGGAAGGTCTGGAACAACCCGTCGACAGCCAAGAAGGCGTCAGGCAGGGCGATACGGCGCACCACCGAACAGCTCACATCGCCTTCGTTCCATTGGTCGCCGACCAGACCAGCGACCATGGCCAGATGACCACGTAGCACGACCGCCAGGCCGCCGACCCGCTCACACGAGCGGGCATTCATCTTGTGGGGCATGGCCGAGGACCCGACCTGTCCGGGGCGAAAGCCCTCAGTGGCCAGTTCGTGGCCGGCCATCAGGCGAATGGTGCGGGCGAGGTTGGCCGGTCCCCCGGAGGCCTGAACAAGGACAGAAATTACTTCAAAGTCCAGCGAACGCGGATACACCTGCCCTACCGAGTCCAGAACCCGTTCAAAGCCGAGGTGGCTGGCCACCAACGACTCGAGATGGTCCAGCTTGGCGGCATCACCGTCGAATAGGTCCAACTGGTCTTGCTGGGTACCGACTGGCCCCTTGAGCCCCCGCAGCGGGTAGGCGACAAGCAGGTCGGCCACCCGTCGATGGGCGACCAGCAGTTCTTCGGCTGCGGTGGCGAAACGCTTGCCCAGCGTGGTTGCCTGGGCGGCGACGTTGTGGCTACGACCCACCATGACCAGCCCGTCGTATTCGGCGGCCAGGCGAGCCAGACGGGTCAGGGTGGCCACCATACGGTCGTGAACCACCTCGAGGCTGCGCCGTACCTGGAGTTGTTCGACGTTTTCCGTGAGGTCCCGGGACGTCATTCCCTTGTGGACGTGCTCGTGGCCAGCCAGAGCACAGAACTCCTCGATCCGAGCCTTGACGTCGTGTCGGGTGATCCGTTCCCGTTCACGAATCGAATCGAGGTTGACCCGGTCCACCACCGCTCGATGGTCGTCGACCACACCGTCACCGATTTCCACGCCTAACTCCTGTTGGGCCTCCAGTACCGCGATCCAGAGTTCGCGTTCCATGACGATCTTGGCCTCCGGAGTCCACAGGTCGACCATGGTCCGACTTGCGTAGCGGGAGGCGAGTACGTTCTCCATGAGCAGGATCCAGCGAGATTCGACGGCTACTTGGGGACCATCTCGGCGCGATGCGCCTCGAGTTCGACTACCAGCGCCGGATCGTTCACAGCCAGCATCTGAACGACCAGCAGAGCGGCGTTCATGGCACCGTCCACGGCCACCGTGGCCACCGGGATCCCCTTGGGCATCTGGACGGTGGCCAACAATGAATCCCAGCCATTGATGGCACCACCCGAGAGAGGCACTCCGATGACGGGAAGCGTGGTGTGGGCGGCAGCCGCCCCGGCCAGGTGCGCCGCCATGCCGGCCCCGCAGATGACCGCCTGGTAGCCGGCGTCGCGCGCCCCGGAGATGAACTCCGACACCATCGCCGGACTGCGATGAGCCGACATGACCCTTACGTCAGCTTCTATCCCGTAGCGGTCAAGGGTCGCCGCAGCGGGTGCCATCTTGTCGCCATCGTTCGGCGAGCCCATCAGCACCGCCACCTTGTAACCCATGTTCTGCTCCTATTTGCTTCTGAAACCGACAACTGCCAGTACGAGTGGATTCTGACCGCTACCAACCGGTCGATGAGGACGCGATGTCCGTCCGATGCTGCATTCCTGGCCACGAGAGTCTCGACACCGCTTCATAGGCCCGTATTCGCGCCTCGGCGACCGTCGGACCCTGCCCGGTAACGGCCAATACCCGACCACCGGCCGTAACCAGTCGTTCCCGTTCACTGGTCACCCCGGCGGCGAACACCGTCACCCCGTCCACAGCCGACGCCGCCTCTAGCCCGTCGATTGGGTCACCGGTCCGGGGTGCGGCCGGATAGCCCTCGGATGCGCAAACCACGGCCAAGGCTGCGCCGTCGTCGAACGTCGGGGTGGTCCCTGCCAGGTCTCCGCCGGCCGCCGCCGCTAACAAGGTGCCCAAGTCGCTGGTCAGCCTGGGCAGCACTACCTGGGTCTCCGGGTCACCGAAGCGGACGTTGTACTCCAACACCCGTGGACCAGTGGGGGTGAACATCAGCCCGCAGTAGAGGACGCCCCGGTAGTCGATCCCCCGGGCTCGCAAGGCGGCCAACGTGGGTCGCACAGCCCCGTCCATCAGGTGGTCCACCACATCGTCGGTAGCCACCGGAACCGGCGAATAGGCGCCCATGCCCCCCGTGTTGGGTCCGGCGTTGGCGTCACCGAGCCGCTTGAAGTCCTGGGCGGGNGCGAGTGCCACCGCGTCGGTCCCATCGCACACGGCCAACACNGATAGCTCGGGTCCGGTCAGGCCCTCNTCGATNACCAGCGTCCGGCCGGCGTCGCCGAAGGCCTCCCCGGAGAGGTACGCCCGTACGGCATCGATGGCCTCGGCCCGATCAGTGGTGACCANCACNCCCTTGCCTGNCGCCAGACCATCGGTCTTTACCACGAACAGGTCACCCATGGTGTNCAGGAAGGCCAGAGCTTCNACCTCGTCAGTGAACGTCCCGTGGGCCGCGGTCGGGACCCCGGCGTCGACCAGGACGTNTTTCATCCACGCNTTGGACCCTTCCAACCGGGCACCATCGGCCCCCGGTCCGAAGACCAGCCGACCGGCGGCCCGCAAGCGATCCGCCAGACCNTCGACCAGCGGTGCCTCGGGACCAATCACGAANANGTCGGCCNCTNCCTCCTCTGGAGAANTGGCCACCGATCCGGGAATGCCCGGATTGCCGGGGGTAACCACGACGTCGTGGTACCGACCTAGCACGTGGGCGAGGGCGTGCTCGCGCCCTCCGGACCCGACGACGCAGACCNTCATCCGGCCCTTCCGCTCCNCGTCTGGCCTGCTCAGGCGGCGAACCGCAGGACCTGATGTCGACCCGGTCCGACACCCACCATGTCGACGGGNACACCGACNTGTTCCTCGATGAAGGACANGTAGTCCTCAGCCTCGGGGGGCAGTTGCGACCGCTCGGTGATCCCGGAGAGGTCGACCCCCCAGCCGGGAAGGTTCTCGTAAACCGGGGTGGACCGATGCAGTACCGACTGGTGGTAGGGCAAATNTTCGTGGCGTTGGCCGTCNGCCTCATAAGCCACGCAGACCCGGATGGTCTCGAGTTGATCGAGCACNTCNAGTTTGGTGATAGCNAGCTCGGACAGGGAGTTGACCCGGGCGGCATNGCGAAGCATCACGGCGTCGAGCCAGCCGGGGCGTCGTCGTCGTCCGGTGTTCGTGCCGTACTCATGGCCAACGTCNACCAAGTGGTCCCCCACCTCATCAAACAATTCGGTGGGGAACGGACCGGCGCCTACNCGGGTGACGTAGGCCTTGGCGATGCCGATCACCCGGTCGATGTCGCGCGGCCCGATACCGGCTCCGGTGCATGCCCCGCCCGCCACCGGATTCGAGGACGTCACGAAGGGATAGGTGCCGTGGTCGACGTCCAGGAAGGTGGCCTGGGCACCCTCCATGAGCACCCGNCCTCCNCTGTCCAGCTCATCGTGNACGAGACCCACGGCGTCGCAGATGTGGGGAGCGAGCCGNGGAGCACAGCGCCCCAANTACTCCTCGGTCACCTCGTCGGCATCGACNGGTAGCCGGTTGAACACGCGGGTCAGCACCTTGTTGGTGTGCTCCAGCGCGGCCCGGAGCTTCTCGCTNAAGATCTTCTCGTCGAGCAGGTCCTGAACACGNATGCCNACCCGCATGGACCGGTCGGCGTACGCCGGACCGATGCCCCGCTTGGTGGTGCCCAGCTTGTTCTTGCCCAGGTGGCGCTCGTGGAGGGCATCCAGTTCCTGGTGGTACGGAAGGATCAGGTGAGCATTGCCGCTGAGGCGCAGGTTGGCCGTGGCCACACCGCGAGACTCAAGCATGTCCATCTCGGCCAGCAAGACCCGGGGATCAACCACCACGCCGTTGCCGATGACCGGCGTGACGTGCGGATACAGAACACCACTGGGGATAATTTGCAGGGCGAATGACTCACCGTCGACCACAAGGGTATGACCAGCGTTATGGCCGCCNTGGTAGCGAACGACCATTGACATCCCGCCAGCAATGAGGTCAGTGAACTTGCCCTTGCCCTCGTCGCCCCACTGCGTCCCGACAACGACGGTCGCGGGCACGGCACCTCTCCTGAATCGGGTCCCTTACGGACCGATCTTATCCTCCCTNGCAACCTANCGATCTCGTCGTTNCAGCCNACGNNGGGTGGGTGNTAGGTCCCCACCACCGAGCCACTGGATNGAGATCTTGCGCGTATGCCGCGCAGGATCCAGGGTTTCCCCAGCCTCCTGTGGAAAATCCCCGATCCCTAGTGGAGACAAGGGCTCNGCTGTGGACCGGAAGGCGTTCTCGCGCACCCGAACCGGGCCCCCCACTTCGGGAACCGATGGGAAAGCGCAGGTCAGCGGGTTCGGCGCCCCCGATAGATGGTGACGCTCTGGTTCATCGGCACAAGGTCCCGGCGATACTGGCGGTGTACCTCGGCGACCGCCTGGTCCCCCTCAGACCGGGTGGTGGCCAACTCGGCCTCCAGACGGGCCACNTCGGCCTCGAGGGCCAGCACCCGCTTCACACCGGCGAGGTTGAGTCCCTCCTCGGTGAGTCGGGCGATCCGCAGCAGCAATGCGATGTCGGCCTCGCTATAGCGCCGGTTGCCACCGGTCGTGCGGGCCGGATCTACCAGGCCCCTGCGCTCGTAGATCCGCAGGGTCTGGGGATGCATACCAGCCAGTTCGGCGGCAACCGAGATGACGTAGACGGCCTGATGGGGTCCGGGGCGGGGCAGGGTGCTCATAGCGTCTCCTCCTCGATTCTGTCAGGCGGCGGATCCTCGTGTGCCCGTGAACGGTCCATCGTCTCAGCCAGCGCCTCGACAGCCGCCCTCTCGTCCTCGGTGGGGTCAGCGGGCACGTCCACCTCNACNGTGGCCAGCAGGTCGCCGGTGCCACCCTTGGCGGGCACGCCCCGTCGCTTGACTCGAAAGGTCTGGCCACTGCGGGTACCAGCCGGGATCTTGAGCGTCACCATCCCGCCCTCCAGCAGCGGTACCTCNAGCTGNGCACCCAATACCGCCTGGGGGTAGGAAATCGGCACCGATACTGTGAGGTGCCGGCCNCGGCGACCGAACCGGGCATCGGGATCCACGGCNACNACCACGAATAGGTCACCGTCGGGCCCACCCCGACCCGGTTCGCCCCGGCCCTTGATTCGGATGCGCTGACCATCGTCCACACCGGCCGGAATCCGGACCTTCACTTCCCGGGGTCGACGCTCCACGCCGGAGCCCCGGCACGGTGCACACGGATCCTCTATGTGATGACCCCGACCACCACACTGGCCACAAGGTCGACTGAACGAAAAAGGACCCTGGTCCTCGGCCTGTACGCCACGACCCCCACACGACGTGCAGGGCATTGGGCGGGTTCCCGGACGGGCACCACTNCCCGAGCAAGTNCCACAGGCGGCATCGCTGACCAGGTGAACCGANGTGGTGACGCCATTGACCGCCTCGGTGAATGAGAGGGTCAGCCGGGTCTCCAAGTCGACNCCGCGCTGACCACGGCCACCNGCACCATGCCCACCGCGAAACATTTCACCGAACAGGTCGCCGAGATCGAACCCGCCGCCCGGAAAGCCTCCGGGGCCCGCNCCGCCGCTGAACCCCCCCATGGGGCCCATCTGCCGCACTTGGTCGTACTCGGTCCGCCGAGCCTCGTCGCCTACNACGTCGTAGGCAGCCGANACCTCCTTNAACCGGGCTTCGGCGGCCTGGTCGCCNGGGTTGGCATCAGGATGAAGTCGACGGGCCAGNTTCCTGTAGGCCCGGGTGACTTCCTTGGCCGATGCATCCTTNGAGACGCCGAGCGTCGCGTAGTAGTCCTTNTCNAACCACTCACGCTGGGCGGTCATCNGAGGCTCNTCGTCGAGATCGTNACGGCGNGCACCGGCNGNTGCGTCAGCCCCGNACCCGNACCATGGCCGGACGTAGAACTCGACCATCCCAGGCGTAACCGCGCCGCAGAACTTCGACGACTACCTGTCCGATGTCGTCGCCTTCGTCGGCCGGATCGTGGAGCACCGCTTCGTGTCGATTGGGATCGAACGGTTCGTCTACCGGATCGAGCACCTCAAGTCCGGCAGACTCCAGAACCTGGGCTAGGGATGCCCGGATGGGGGCCACGTCGTCTGCACCATGTTCGAGGGCCAGGTCACAAGCGTCGAACACTGGTAGGAGCCTCTCAGCTAGATCTCCCCGCGCCCGACCACCCACCTCGAGGGTACGACGGTCGGCCTGCCTCCGGTAGTTGGCGAACTCGGCCGTCATCCGCTGCAGGTCCAGAAGATGCCCGTCACGTTCCGCCTCAAGAGCAGCCATGACATCCAAAACCGGGTCACCAGCCTCACGGGTCTCGTCGAGGTCGTCACCCACCGCGGCCTCCGAGTCGTCGGGTACCTCCGGTGGGGCGTCAGCCGACGGAGAGGAGACGTCAGTCGACGAGCCGGTATCAGTCGGCCCGTCGGCCCTGGTATCGGAATCGTCGGAGGCGGAACTGGGGCCGTCGACGGCCGGTTCGCTCATGACTCGTCAACGATCTCGGCGTCCACGACGTCATCATCGGACCCACCCTCAGTACCTCCACCGGCCGCTGCCGACTCGGCCTGTGCAGCCTCGTAGAGCCGCTGGCCGAACTCCTGACTGGCCGCCATGAGCTCCTCGGTGGCCGTCCTGATGACCTCGACGTCGTCGTCGACCAGGGCCTTCTTCAGGTCCTCGAGTTTGCCGGTGACGTTGGTGGTCTCATCCTCGGTGAGTTGGTCGCCCTGATCGGCTAGCAACTTCTCGGTCTGGTAAACGAGATTGTCGGCGTTGTTGCGCACCTCAGCCTCGGCTTTCCGCTGACGATCCTCATCCGCGTGGGACTCGGCGTCACGCACCATCTGGTCGATGACGTCCTTGTCCAGCGAAGACTGGCCGGTAATGGTCATGGACTGCTCGTTGTCGGTCGCCCGGTCCTTGGCCGACACGTGGACGATGCCGTTGGCGTCGATGTCGAAGGTGACCTCGATCTGTGGGGTGCCCCGGGGGGCCGGTGGGAGCTCAACCAGCTGGAACTTGCCCAGCGTCTTGTTGAACTGTGACATTTCGCGTTCGCCCTGTAGCACGTGGATTTCCACCGACGGCTGGCCGTCCTCGGCGGTGGTGAAAACCTCCGACCTCTGAATCGGGATGGTGGTGTTGCGCTCGATGAGTCGGGTCATGACCCCGCCCTTGGTCTCGATGCCCAGCGACAGCGGGGTGACGTCCAGCAGGAGCACATCTTTGACCTCGCCAACCAGCACGCCGGCCTGGACCGCTGCTCCGATGGCCACCACCTCATCCGGATTGACGTTCTTGGACGGGTCCCGACCGGCAATTTCCTTGGCCAGATCTACCACGGCGGGCATCCGGGTGGAACCGCCGACCAGGATCACGTGGTCGACCTCTCCCTTGGAGAGGCCAGCGTCCTTCACGGCCTGCTCGAACGGCGCCCGACAGCGAGCCAGTAGGTCGGTGGTGAGCTCGTGAAACTTCGCCCGGGTCAGGGTGTAGTCGAGGTGCAGAGGCCCGGAGTCGGTCGCCGTGACGAACGGCAGATTGATCTGGGTCTGTTGGACCTGGGACAACTCGATCTTGGCCTTCTCGGCAGCCTCCTTGAGGCGTTGGGCGGCCATGGCGTCGGCACTCAGGTCGACACCGTGGTCATTGCGGAACGAGGTAACGAGCCACTCGATGACAGCATCGTCCCAGTCGTCGCCGCCGAGGTTGGTGTCTCCGTGGGTGGCCTTCACCTCGAAGACGCCGTCACCGATCTCCAGCACCGATACGTCGAACGTGCCGCCACCGAGGTCGAACACCAAGATCGTCTGTTCGGATTCGTCCTTGTCGAGACCGTAGGCCAATGCGGCAGCCGTCGGCTCGTTGATGATGCGCAACACCTCGAGGCCGGCGATCTGGCCAGCTTCCTTGGTCGCAGTGCGCTGGGCGTCGTCGAAGTAGGCAGGCACGGTGATGACGGCCTGATCGACAGTGGTCCCCAGGTAGGCCTCGGCGTCGCGCTTGAGCTTCTGGAGCGTGCGAGCCGAGATCTCCTGAGCGGTGTAGTCCTTGTCGTCGACATCCTGGGACCAGCTGGTGCCCATGTGGCGCTTAACGGACCGGATGGTACGCCCAGGGTTGGTGATGGCCTGTCGTTTCGCCACCTCGCCGACCAGTACCTCGCCGTCCTTGGCGAACGCGACCACCGACGGGGTNGTGCGCGAGCCCTCAGCATTGGCNATGACGACGGGATCGCCACCCTCCAGCACGCTGACGACCGAGTTGGTGGTTCCGAGGTCGATACCTACAGCCTTACCCATGATTAATGCTCCTTAATTCCTGTCGCGTTCCTGTTCCGAATCTCCAGACGGGTGGACCTCGGCAACCCGGGTGGGGGGAGGATTCCCGGGACCGACGGTGCAGGCTATGGACTGCCTGTTATGGCACCACCCTTTATTGCTGAAACCCACTCTAGAAAGTTGAGTCGGTCTTTAGCAACTTTTGANCATGAATTTCTNCAAACCNCAGAAATCCCATCCAGTACGGTGGCCGAATGCCCACCCTGATCCTTCTCCGGCACGGCCAGAGCACCTGGAACGCCACCAACCAGTTCACGGGCTGGTACGACTGCGACCTCACCCCCCAGGGTGAAGCCGAGGCTCANGCCGGCGCCCGCCTGCTAGCCGATGCCGNTCTGCTTCCCGACGTGGTCCACACCTCCCTCCAAGTCCGGGCCATCCGCACTGCTGAGCTGGCCCTCGCCGAGTTGGGGCGATCTTGGATCCCAGTGCGCCGGGACTGGCGCCTCAACGAACGGCACTACGGCNACCTCACCGGCCTCAATAAGNCCNAGACCCGTGAGCGCCACGGTGCCGAACAACTAAAGGCGTGGCGCCGGGGCTACGCCACCCCACCGCCACCCATCTCCGACGACAACCCGTTCAATCCCAATGATGACGTCCGCTATGCCAGCATCGAACCGCCGCTGGCCGAGTGTCTGGCCGACGTGGTGGCGCGGATACTCCCCTACTGGGACGATGCCATCGCCCCGGACCTCCAGGCCGGGCGAACCGTGCTGGTGACCGCCCACGGCAACAGCCTCAGGGCACTGTGTAAGGAACTGGACGACATCTCCGACAACGACATCACCGAACTGAACATCCCTACCGGGACCCCCATTCGCTACGAGCTGAGCGANAACCTCAAACCGGTCGAGGCCAAGGCCGTCTTGGANCGCTCGCTGGACCCCGAGGCCGCNCGGGACGCCGCCGAAACCGTGGCCCGTCAGGCCGGCTGACCCCTNGCCCGACATCCGACCNGCTAGCCGCTCGGCCGGAACGACCCAGGAGAACCGTCGACCGATAGTCTCCGGTCGCCATGACTGACACCGCTGGATCCCAGACCGACGAGCTAGACCAGGAGGGCACGCGCCGGCTCCGCCCCAACCATGCCGTCATCGGGCTCGGGGTCCTGGTCGCCCTATTCACAGCCGCATCCGGTGTGGCCTCGGTAGTCAACGAGTTCCACGACGACTCACCAATCACCCGTGAGGTGTTCGCCAACATCCCAGGCCCGCTGAAACTGGCCTTCTACTCGGTCATCCCACTGCTGATCATCTACGGAGCTGTCCTNTTCTCGTATCGCGTCCAGAACTGGCAACGGGGCGCCCCCGACGACCGCTCNACCAAGCCTGCCAACGTCAAGCGACGGTTCGGTGACTTCCGNTCCGGCGTCTACATGCAGACCCTGCTNCGCGATCCCGCCGCCGGTGTCATGCACGCCCTCATCTACTTCCCGTTCCTNATCCTGATGGCAGTNACCACGGTCCTGGANATCAACCACCAGGTNCCGGAGGGAATGAAGTTCCTGCATGGCGATGTCTACCGGGCCTATACCGCCGTGGGTGACATCGCTGGCGTGCTCTACCTAGTCGGCGTGGTGTGGGCCATTTTGCGCCGCTACGGCCCCCGNCGGTTTNGGCCGTACCGCATCCGNATCAAGTCCAAGCCTGANCACGCTGCGGTGCTGCTCATCTTCCTGGCCATCGGCATCACCGGCTTCGGTGCCGAGGCGTTCCGGATCGCCTTGCAGGACGCTACTCCTGGCGGCTACGGAACCGAACCCGAGACCTGGTCGGTGGTCGGCTACNCGCTGGCCATGGCCATCGGCGAGGCCNACTGGCTGATGGACGACGTGGCGGGCTGGCATCAGGGCTGGTGGATCGCCCACGTGGCCTCTTTCATGGCCTTTTTGGCCCTGCTGCCTATCACCATGATCCGGCACATGTTCACCTCGCCGTTGAACATGTACCTGAAGGACCGATCCCGCCCCAAGGGCGCCATGAAGCCGATGCCNAACCTCATGGAGACNGAGTTGGAGAGCTTCGGTGNGGCGACCATCGAAGACTTCACTTGGAAGCAACTGCTGGANACAGACTCGTGCACCATGTGCGGACGCTGCACCAGNGTCTGCCCGGCGCACGCCACAGGCAAGCCGCTGGACCCCCGTGAGATCGTGCTCAAGACCGGCGANGTCATGGCAGCCACCGGTAACCCACAGGTGTCTCCCCCAATCGGGACCGACGCCGAAATTACCGTGCCAGCAAACTGGATGTTCGACCGCATCACCAACGACGAATTGTGGGCGTGCACCTCGTGCCGGGCCTGCGACGAGCACTGTCCAGTCAACATCGAAATCCTGGACAAGATCCTGGACATGCGACGCTACCTGTCGCTAATGGAGTCCGACTTCCCCAGCGAGCTGGGTGCCGCCTACCGGTCAATGGAGAATACGGGCAACCCGTGGGGCATGTCCCAGAGCGAGCGNGCCGACTGGGTAGGTGACCTAGAGGGCATCGAGGTGCTCGACGGCGGTGACCCGTTTGAGGCCGACTACCTCTACTGGGTGGGCTGCGCTGGCTCATTCGACGACAANAACAAGAAGGTGTCCCGGGCTATGGCCATGCTCATGCAGCGGGCTGGCGTGTCGTTCTCAATCCTGGGCCCATCGGAGATGTGCACCGGCGACCCAGCCCGAAGGTCGGGCAACGAGTACATCTTCCAGATGCTGGCCATGCAGAATGTCGAGACCCTTGACGGCATGGGTGTGAAGAAGATCGTCACCCAGTGCCCGCACTGCTTCAACACGCTGGCCAACGAGTACCCCCAGATGGGCGGCCACTACGAGGTGGTCCACCACAGTCAGCTCCTGGAGTGGCTGATCGCCGAGGGGAAGTTGGATATGAGCGAGGCCCGGTTGGAGGAGCGNGTCGTNTACCACGATTCCTGCTACTTGGGTCGCCACAACGATGTGTATTCGTCACCCCGNAACGTCATCGGCAGNCTGGCTGGCATCGACCTCGTGGAGGCCGACCGCCAGGGGACCAAGGGCATGTGTTGTGGAGCTGGCGGCGGCCGGATGTTCATGGAGGAGAACATCGGCAAGAACATCAACGTCGAGCGCTCACAGGAACTGCTCGCCACAGGAGCCGGGCGCATCGCNACGGCCTGCCCGTTCTGCTACATCATGATCGACGACGGGGTAAAGGGCGAGGGNGTCGAAGACTCNGANGTGAAGGTGGGCGACATCGCCCTACACCTGCTCGAGGCGCTCGACGCCGGCAACNNCTGACCAACCAGCCTGAGAGACGCCAGCCTCGGCAACACCAGCCTCAGCGGTCGAAGTTCTCCCAGTACCGGCTGGGGCGCGGACCCTCCTGACCCCGGTACTTCGACCCCAGTTCACTGGACCCGTAGGGCCGGTCAGCCGCCGTGGTCATCCGGACAAATGAGATCTGGCCGATCTTCATCCCCGGATACAGGGTGATGGGAAGGCTGGCCACGTTGGACAACTCCAGAGTGAGCTGACCGTCCCACCCGGCGTCGACGTAGCCGGCCGTCGAGTGGATCAACAAGCCGAGCCGTCCGAGGCTGGACTTACCCTCCAGGCGAGCCACCAGATCGTCGGGGACCACCACCCTCTCTGAGGTCGAACCGAGCACGAACTCGCCCGGGTGGAGGATGAACGGGTCGTCTTCGGCCGCCTCTACTTGCTCGGTAAGCGAGGAGAGGTCCGTTCGCACGTCGATGTGGCCCAGGGTGTGGTTCCGGAAGACCAGGAAACGGTGATCTAGGTGCAGGTCGATCGACGAGGGCTGCACACAGGCGTCATCGAACGGTTCGATGACGATGCGCCCAGCGTTAATCTCTTCTCGGAGGGAACGGTCGGAGAGGATCATGGCCCGCCGATGCTAGGCCGGGTCGNGCGACGCCGCGTCCGACGTCTTAGATGTCGGAACTNCCGACGGTCNNGCCGGTCCAGGGGTTAGTGCCGAAGAACTGGTGGATNAGCGCCTNGTAGTGGCCAAGCGGGTTCGAGTCGTAACCCGGGTCGAAGGCCGGCGAGTCGTACTCNGAGCAGAACTCCTCGGTGAGNGCGTAGTGCGGCGAGTCGGCGTAACGGTCACGGGTGTTGCGGTCCATNCCGAGGTGGTGCCAGAAGTAGTACCCCTGGAAGATGCCGTGGTGCTCCACCATCCAGTGGTTGGCCTCGGACACGAACGGCTTGAGGACCGCCGCCCCCACATCAGGATGGTTGTAGGGAGTGAGCGGATCACCCAAGTCGTGGAGCAGNGCNCACAACACGTACTCNTCGTCCCGACCGTCGCGTTCAGCCCGGGTGGCGGTCTGGAGGCTGTGCTCGAGGCGATCGACGGGGAAGCCGCCATAGTCGTCGCGCAGGTGTTCGAACTGCTCGAGGATGCGGCTGGCGAGGGCAGCTTCGAGTTCGCCGCGCTGTTCCATGATTAGCATCCAGTCGCCCTGTGTGGACTCCTGGAACGAGCGGAACGACGCCCGAGGGGGGGTGGCCTGGTCGGTCATGGTGTGTCGAACATCTTATTGATTTGTGCCCCGGCCGCAGCCTCGGGGTCGGGACCCGGTCCGGGTGTCGCTAGCGACCAATGGTGGTGGCAGGGGTCGACGGGACGAGCGCAGTGGTCGCCCCAGAACATGTGATCAGGATCGTGGAGCGGCGTGGCACCGGTGATCACTGCACTCTCGACGGAGGCAGCCACGTCGGTGCGCAGTGGACGGTAGGTCTCGTTCACGGCATCCCCCTTCGGCCCTGTCGCGAACATAGACCGGTTCACGATGGTGATCCCCGCCAGAAGCCGCATCGCCTGGGTCCAGTTAGGTAGTCGAGGGCTTCTCCAGGGAAAGGTGACAAGGGCAGCGATCGCTACGCTGGCGGCTCTCCGCGGGTGTAGTTCAATGGTAGAACCCCAGCTTCCCAAGCTGATGACGCGAGTTCGATTCTCGTCACCCGCTCACTGCCCGGCCTACCATCCGAGAACCGCTCCGATAGCAGCCTCGTACACACTGGCGACCACCGCCTCAAGACGGGATCTCGAATGGAAGGTCTGGGCGGGAGGCCCTCAGGCCCGGGGGCACTAGGAAAGCGGCAGAGGATCAGCCGAAAACGATCGTCATGGGTCCACGTGATCACGTTGCGATCTCGATCACACCAAAACCCAATCCCGAGCCATGGCCGCGCCTGCACTCACTTGCAACTTAATCAAAGGTTTGATTAAGTTGCTTCGATGAGAGCCCTCGAGAGCCACGTCTGTGGAAGCTGGCGAGCCCCCAGCGCTGACGGTGTCGTCGCCCGACACGCCGTCACTGGGGAACCGGTGGCCTTTGTCTCCAGCGCGGGTATCGACCTCAGCGCGGCGGTCACCCACGCCCGTGACATCGGTGGCCCCACGCTGCGATCCATGACCTTCCACGAGCGGGCCAACCTGCTCAAGGCGGTCGGCCTGCAACTCATCGCCGAGAAGGAACCCCTCTACGAGCTGTCCACGGCCACTGGGGCCACCCGGGCCGACTCGTGGATCGACATCGAGGGAGGGGCTGGCGTTCTGTTGGGCTACGCGTCCAAGGGTCGGCGCGAGCTCCCCGACGGCAACGTGCTCTTAGACGGCGAACCCGAGGTCCTGACCCGTGACGGCTCCTTCCTCGCCGCCCATGTGGCCACTCCCCGACACGGCGTAGCCGTTCAGATCAACGCCTTCAACTTCCCCATCTGGGGGGTGCTGGAGAAGTTGGCCCCGGCACTCCTCGCCGGCGTTCCCACCATCGTCAAGCCCGCCACCCCCACGGCCTTTCTCACCGAGGCCATGGTCCGACTGATTGTCGAGTCGGGCCTACTCCCAGACGGCGCCCTCCAACTGGTATGCGGCAGCGTCGAAGATATCTTCGACCACCTCGATGGACAGGACCATGTTGCATTCACCGGCTCGGCCGACACGGCGACAGTGCTCCGCTCTCATCCGACGCTGCTCTCCCGCTCAGTCCGATTCAACGCTGAAGCCGACTCCCTAAACGCAGCGATCCTGGGCCTGTCGGCTACCCCGGATACCGCTGAGTTCGACCTGTTCGCCACCGAGGTGGTCCGTGAAATGACCGTCAAGGCCGGCCAGAAGTGCACGGCCATCCGTCGCGCCCTGGTCCCCACCTCGCTGATCGACACGATGGCTGACGCTCTGGCCAGCGCGCTGGCCGAGATCCGAGTAGGGGATCCGGCCGATGAGGCCACCACCATGGGAGCGCTCGTAGGCACCACCCAACGAGACGAGGTCCGCGGTGCAGTGATGAGCCTGCGATCGGCTACCGACGTGGTGGTTGACACCTGCACCTTCCACGACGTGGACCCTGACGTTGGGGCCTTCCTGGCCCCCACCCTGCTTCGGGCCACCGACGCCAACGCTCGGAGTATCCACGCCACCGAGGCGTTCGGACCAGTCTGCACGCTGGTTGGCTACGACGACCTGGACAGCGCGGTGCGACTAACGGCTCTAGGCGCCGGAAGCCTGGTGGCCTCGGTGGTCACTCCCGACGTCGACGAGGCTACGGCCCTCACCCTGAGCATCGCCGCGCACCACGGCCGGGTCCACGTGCTGGATGCCTCCACCGCCGCTACCTCGACGGGCCACGGCTCACCTCTACCCAACCTCGTGCACGGCGGCCCCGGTCGGGCCGGTGGCGGCGAGGAGATGGGTGGCCTCAGGGGCATACGCCACCACATGCAGACCACCGCGGTGCAGGGCTCACCTGACGTGCTCACTGCGGTGACTGGCCAGTGGATGCCCGGGGCGACCCGCCACATGGACCGGGGTCACCCGTTCAGGCTCTATTTCGACGACCTGGAGTTGGGCACGGCCATCCACACCGAGAGCCGAACCGTCACGCTGGCCGATATCGAAGACTTCGCCCACAACACCGGTGATCACTTCTACGCCCACATGGACGAGGTTGCGGCAACAGCCAGCCCGATCTTCGGTGGACGGGTGGCCCACGGCTACTTGGTACTAGCCCTGGCTGCCGGCCTGTTCGTGTGGCCCGACCCGGGGCCGGTGCTGGCCAACTACGGCATCGACCGGTGCCGGTTCGCCAAGCCCACCTACCCCGGCGACACCCTGACCGTCTGGCTGACCGCCAAGCGCAGGACCCTACGGGCCGGCACCGGCTACGGCGAGGTGGCCTGGGACGCCCAGATCCTGAACCAAGACGACGAGGTGGTGGCCGCCTACGACGTCCTAACCATGGTGGCCAACCGCCCGGGCGTGAACGGCGCCCCCGACGGCGAACCCAAGGCGGGAGCCGACCGATGAGCCGCTCGTGGGCCTCCATGGAGGCATTTGAGGCGTTCATAGAGAACGGTGGCATCGTCGAGGTGGATGACGACATGCCCGACGACTACCGCCGGGCCGTGTTCGCCTTCATCGAGATGCACGCCAACTCCGAGTTGATGGGCGGTCTCACCGAACGCGACTGGATTCCCCGCACCCCTGGGCTGCGCCACAAAATGGCCGTCCTGGCCAAGACCCAGGACGAGATCGGCCACGGCCACCTGCTGTACATGGTTGCCTCCGACATGGGGTGCAAGTCCCGCCAGGAGATGCTCGAAGATCTGTTCGCCGGGAAGTCCAGGTTCCACAACGTCTTCCACTACCGGGCCAAAACATGGGGTGACCAGGTAGCCATCTCGTTCTTGGTTGACGCCGCCGCGCTGGCCAGCCAGCAGGCCGTGTTCAAGAACTGCTCCTACGGCCCATACCGGCGGATCCTGAAGCGGATCATCACCGAGGAGGGGTTCCACATGCGCATGGGCGAGGAACGGATGATGCTCATCGCCGAGGGCACCAACTTCCAGCGAGACATGTTCCAAAAGTCGCTGGACGACTGGTGGTGGCCGGCCCTGCAGTTGTTCGGCCCCGACTCCCGCCCCGACGACGTGCTGCTGCGGTGGCACATCAAGTCGGAACGAAACGAGGTGCTGCGTGCCCGCTGGGTCCAGAAGTTCGCCCCGCTGCTCATCTCCTACGGCTTTACCATCCCGGACCCCGGCCTGGCCCACGATCCGAAGACCGACGCGTGGACGGCCGGCCCCATCGACTGGGAGCCGCTGAAGCAGACCCTGGCCATGGGCGGACCCGACTCGGCCCGTCGTATCGGCGAGGCAGCCGCCAACTGGGCCGACACCCACTGGGTACGCGATGCCCTGGACGGAGCACCCGACCGTGCTGTCGGAGCGACCCAATGAGCACCCCAACCACGATGGCCATCGAGGACCGGGTCCGCGCCGCGATAGCCACCGTGGACGATCCCGAGTACCCGGGGATCTCCATCGTGGACCTCGGCCTACTCGAGTCCATCGACGTCCAACCCAACGGAGACGTGGTGATCGGCCTGGTGCCGACGTTCTCCGGTTGCCCTGCACTAACCATGATCGCCGCCGACGTCCGACAAGCGGTGGCCGCCGTGGACGACATGGCCGGACCACAAGCCGTCAACGTTCGGTGGCTAGCTAGCCCGGCGTGGACTATCGACCGGGTGACCGACTACGCCCGCCAGGCCATGGCCCGTGAGTTCACGGTGGCCATCCGGATCGGACGG
>PAXM01000007.1 GCA_002714485.1 Acidimicrobiaceae bacterium | reverse complement strand
TTCATTTTTTGGAATTAAGTAAGACTTATATAATATTACAATATTAATAAAATTTTGGCTGTTGGAGAATCTCAATTCCTCCAAAAGCCACACCCACAATGCCCCTTCAACGAAGCATTTGTCACACAACCCCAGGAAGTATTAAATTCGACCACCGAACAGCCGACCGCAGCTACGCCGAAGAACGCCCCGCCGGGCCAGTAACAGTGGCAACGCCCAAACGCCGTAACACCCCGAGGTAACGCGTCGGACCGCTGACAGACTGGCGCCGTGAAACGCCGCTGGATCAATCGCATGCACCCGCAGACGCTGGCCTCGGCCACGATGTTGCTGTACATCGAGGGTCTCTTCAATCTGGTTCGCGGACAGTCACTGTTTTTGGTGGGCATCGTTATGTTTCCCGCTGCGTGGGCTATTGCTAACGACAAGCGTTGGGGCTGGCGCCTCGGCGTGGGTAGCGCCGCGGTGGCCATCCTCGTCCGCTTCTCGTGGTACGGCCTGGGTCACCCGATGTCGCTGGCTTTCGCCCTGCTGTTCCCCGTCGTGCTCTTGGTCCTACTGGTCCACCCACAGAGCCGGGAGCACCAGCGGATCTGGTTCAGCTGATCAGAGAACGCCCTCCTAGGAAACCCTTCCAACAGGCCATGACCGACAAGAACAACATCCCCGACCCGAGGGCGCCGCTACCGACCGGGGATGCCAAGGCCACAGCGGTCCGGTCGATGTTTGACGCCATCGCCCCCCGGTACGACCTGGTCAACCGGATCATGACCTTCCGCTTGGATGTCCGCTGGCGAAAGCGGACTGTCCGGAGTCTGGCACTACCCGTCGACTCGAAAGTGCTGGACCTGGCATGCGGCACAGGCGACCTGTGTCGTGACCTAAAGTCGGCTGGCCATCAGCCCATCGGGATGGACCTGTCCTGGGGGATGCTGGCCGCGGCTCGAGCCGATGCTCCACTCGTCCACACCGATGCACTGCGGCTCCCGGCGGCCAATGGGTCCATCGACGGTGTGACCTGTGGTTTCGCCTTGCGGAACTTCGCCCGTCTGGAGCCGTTTCTCGAAGAGATGGTCCGGGTTCTGCGTCCTGGTGGACGGATCGCCCTATTGGAGGTGGACCGTCCCCTCAACCCGCTCCTGAGGGTGGGCCACAACCTCTACTTCGGTCGGGTCGTGCCTCTGGTCGGCGGTCTGTTGTCCAACCGAAACGCCTACCGGTATCTCCCGCGCTCGGTGACCTACCTACCGCCGGAGGAAGAGTTGCTAGCCGCTATCGGGGCAGCCGGATTCACAGATGTGGTTAAGGACCGTTGCAGTGGTGGCATCGCCCAACTTCTTACCGCAACCCGTATCTGATATCCGTCCCAGCGGTGAGATGACACCCCTGAGGTGATGCCATCAGGCCGAGAGAGCCAGACCGGCGGCCAACAAGACACCGGCCGCCAACTGGGTCCGACCTGTTCGACCGAGGACGTCGATCAGGTCCAGTCCCTCGCCGCCGCCCATCACGCGGCGTACCGCTGGGCCGGCCACTACGCCGGCACCTAGGACCAGCACGGCCCACGGTCGAGACAGCGCACACAACGAACCCACCACCAGCGCCCCGTCCACCAACACCACGTAGAGGATCCGTGTCGGCCGGTCACCCAGACGAACAGCCAGCGTCCGCTTGCCTGACTCGGCGTCAGCTGGGCGGTCCCGCAGGTTGTTGACCACCAGCAGGGCACAGGCGAGGAACCCCACCGCCACGGCTGCCGGCCATGCCACCGCCGGAACCTCCTGCTGGTGGATGTAGGTGCTACCCACCGTAGCTACCAGCCCGAAGAACGTGAACACGAACAACTCGCCGAGCCCTAGGTAGCCGTAGGGTCGGGGGCCACCGGTATACAGCCAACCTGCGGCAATGGACGCACCTCCAACCAGCAGCAGCCACGGAGTCACTGCGGCAGCCAGGGTCAGGCCAGCTACCGCAGCTACAGCGAAGGCAGCCAGCATCGCTACCCGAACCTCAGCGGGGCTGGCCAGTCCCGAGCCCACGAGGCGAACGGGACCGACGCGCTGGGGGCCGTCGGTGCCCCGGACACCGTCGGAGAGGTCGTTGGCATAGTTGGTTGCCACCTGTAGGGCTACGGCCACTACGAGCGCTGCTGCGGCCCGCCACCAGATGATCTCGCCACCGGCAGCCACCGACGTGCCCACTATCACGGGTACCACGGCAGAGGGAAGAGTGCGGAGTCGTGCCCCGAGAATCCACCGTCGCATTACGCCAGTCTGCCCGTCGTAGGGTCCCTGTCGTGAACCGTCTCGTTGGTGAGTCCAGCCCCTACCTTCGCCAGCACGCCGACAACCCCGTCCACTGGTATCCGTGGGGCGAGGAGGCTCGTGCGGCAGCCATCGAGCGGGACGTACCCATCCTCCTGAGTGTCGGCTACTCGGCCTGCCACTGGTGCCACGTCATGGCTCACGAGTCGTTTGAGGACTCCAGGATCGCCGCGCAGATGAACGCTGGGTTTGTCAACGTTAAGGTCGATCGGGAGGAACGCCCAGACGTCGACTCGATCTACATGGACGCGGTGACTGCCCTGACCGGCCGGGGCGGCTGGCCCATGACCGTGTTCTGCCAGCCCGATGGTCGGCCGTTTCACGGCGGCACCTACTGGCCAGATCAGCCACGGGGAGGCATGCCGTCATTCCCTCAGGTACTGGACGCGGTGACCGAGGCATGGACGACC
This sequence comes from Acidimicrobiaceae bacterium, assembly GCA_002714485.1. Lineage (GTDB taxonomy): Bacteria > Actinomycetota > Acidimicrobiia > Acidimicrobiales > MedAcidi-G1 > UBA9410. Next base: position 12,281 of record PAXM01000007.1, on the reverse strand, counting down.
CGACGCGGCGAACTCGACGGCCTCGGCCATCGCCTTACGTCGTCCATGGCCCGCCATGCCGACCTATCACCCAGTGAAGCCTTGCCCCCCGCCGACACTCTGGCCACTGCAGTGGCACAGCTGGGTGAACAGCACGACGACGAGTGGGGTGGCTTCGGCGGGGCACCCAAGTTCCCGCAGGCCATGAGCCTCGAGGCCCTCCTCCGGCACCTGGCGACACGTCATGCCGCCGGCCAACAAGACCTTCGTGCCGCTGAGGTGACCACAACCACGCTGGATGCCATGGCTTCCGGCGGCATGTACGACCACCTAGGCGGCGGCTTCGCCCGCTACTCAGTAGACCCATGGTGGCTGGTCCCCCACTTCGAGAAGATGCTCTACGACAACGCCCTGTTGGGCCGTACCTATCTTCACGGCTGGCGGGTCCTCGGACACCGTCGGTGGCTGCAGGTGGCAACCGAGACTCTCAACTACGTACTACGGGACCTCCGCCACCCAGACGGCGGCTTCCTTTCGGCTGAAGATGCCGACTCCGAGGGTACCGAGGGAACGTTCTACGTCTGGTCGGCCGACGAGATACGCGCTGTCTGTAGCGGCCTTGGTCCAGATCTAGCCGAAGCAGCCATCGCCTGGTACGGGGTGACCGAGACTGGCAACTTCGAGGGGGCCAATATCCTCCACCGACCGGTCCGGGGTGACCTCGAGCGCCCGGAAGACTTGGAGCGGGTGCGGGCAAGCCTGTTCGCCCATAGGGAACAACGGATACGTCCCGGACTGGACGACAAAGTCCTGACGGAATGGAACGGGCTAATGCTGGCCACACTGTCGGAGGCGGCCCTGACGCTCGGTCGGGAAGACTGGCTGGACGCCGCCCGGGCCAACGGTGACTTCCTGTGCCGAACCCTGCGTCGCGACGATGGCAGATGGCTCCGGGCCTGGCAGGCCGATGCCGGCGCCCACACCCTAGGCTTCGCCGCCGACCACGCCGCCATGGTCGACGGCCTGACCCGTCTCGGTGAGGCATCGGGAGAAGCCCGGTGGACCGAGATGGCTGTCTCGACGGCCGACGTGCTGTTAGATCTGTTCCTGGATGTCGAACACGGTGGCTTCCACTCCACCGGGCACGATGCCGAGATGCTGGTGCGGCGCCCCAAGGACCTCCTGGACAACGCCCAGCCATCAGCCAACAGCCTCGCTGCCGTGGGGCTGCTACGCCTTGGGGCGTTGGTGGGCGACCGGCGTTACACCGAAGCCTCCGAGGGCGTGCTGCGACTACTAGGCGACTCGATGGCTGGACATCCCACGGCCTTTGGCCACCTACTAGGGGCCACAGACCTGATCCACGGCGGTATCACCGAGATCGTGGTCACTGGTGACCGGCCCGACCTAGTGGCCGCTGCTGTCGGTACATGGCGCCCCAACGCCGTATTGGCCTGGGGTGAACCGTTCGGCGGCCCGCTCTGGGAAGGTCGGGACGGCAACCAGGCCTGGGTCTGTCGGGACTTCACCTGCCAAGCCCCGGTCAATACCGTTGACGGTCTACGGGCCGAACTGGACTAGCCACCCAGTCCCCGGCGCTGTCGCTGTCGCTGTCGCTGTCGCTGTCGCTGAAATGGCTGACGCATGTCGACACCACTCACGAACTACGTCTCAGGACCCGCTAGTACACAACAACCGCAAGATCACATAGTTTCGCCACAAGAGCAGGTTGCTCTGGAGGGCAGATTGCCTAAGCGAGACGAAGGAGAAATACATGTTGGGTGAACACCTCGGGACGATTTCTGGGCCCACCACGATGAAGGCCTTGCCGGCAGTCGGCGGCGCGCCCACATTTGAGACGACAGTCAGCGGTATCCCCGGCACCCTCGCCGGCGCAGAAGTGGTCAGCTTTGCGACCTATTCGGCGACGATGCGGGCCGACGGATCGTTCTACGGAGAATGCCCCAACTCCGGTGTGATCATGACCGCTGACGGTGTTGCGACCTTCCGGGCTACCGGTACCGGCGCACCCACTGAGGACGGTGGAATGTCGTTTAAGGGCGTCGTCTATTTCGAGCCCTCCGCTCCGTCCCTCGCCTCTCTCGCCGGGGTCGCGGTGATCTACGACTGGATCGTTGACCCTGAGGGCAACGCCACGTGGGACCTCTGGGAGTGGAACTAGTTCCCAACCAACTCACTTAAGTCACGCTGGCCTGCAGCTGGGGCCTCGCCATTGGAACGAGATCGCCAGCAGCAGGCCGGTGACCAAGGCCAACCGGTTCAGGCGGCCCTCTGGAGGATGCGGCCGGCCCCAAAAATCGGGGGCTGGCTGTATTAGCTGGTTCGCACCGCGGCAAACCCCATCTCCAGGTCGGCAATGATGTCATCCAGGGTCTCTAACCCAACTGAGAGTCGAACCAACCCCGGTTCAACTCCAGCCGCTGACTGCTCCTCCTCTGTCAACTGTGAATGGGTAGTCGACGTCGGGTGGATAGCCAAGCTGCGCACATCGCCGATATTGGCAACGTGGCTGTGCAACTGGAGGGCGTCAACGAAACGAGCCCCAGCCTCTTGGCCTCCTTCGATGATGAATGCCGGTACAGAGCCGTAACCTCGGCCGCTGCCGTATTCGGATAGCCGGTCATGCCACGGACTACTCGACAGCCCAGCATATTGGACTCGTTCCACTTGGTCATGGGAGTCGAGGTACTCGGCAACCGCATGGGCGTTCGCAAAGTGTCGTTCCATCCGGTAACTCAGCGTTTCAAGTCCCTGAAGGAAATAGAAGGCGTTCTGCGGAGAAACCGCCGCACCAATATCGCGAAGCAATTGCACGCGGGCCTTAATGATGTACGCCCCGTTCCCCAGAGCCGGCCAGTAGGCGAGCCCGTGGTAGCTGGGATCAGGCTCGGTGAAGTTGGGGAACCGGCCGCTGGCTCCGTAGTCGAAGGTTCCACCGTCCACGATTACGCCACCGACCGAGTTGCCGTGACCTCCAATGAACTTGGTCAAAGAGTGAACAACAATGTCCGCCCCTAGGGCCAGTGGGTTGAACAGGTACGGGGTTGGAACCGTGTTATCGACCACGAGGGGAATACCCGCCTCGTGACCCAACGCAGAAATCCCTTTGATGTCGAGACAGTCATTTCTCGGATTGCCAATCGTCTCGCCGTAAAAGACTTTGGTATTCGGCCGGATTGCCGCCCGCCATGCATCGAGGTCATCAGGATCGTCGATGAAGGTCGTCTCAATCCCCAACTTGGGAAGGGTGTAGTGAAACAGGTTGTAGGTCCCCCCGTAGAGCGAAGCCGAGGAGACGATGTGATCACCTGACTCGGCAAGGTTCAAGATCGCAATTGTCTCCGCGGCCTGACCCGAGGCAAGCGCCAGGGCTCCTGGGATCCCAATTGCTGTATCCGTACCGCCCTCCAGTGACTGGAGACGAGCCTCAAGCACCATCTGTGTCGGATTCATCATCCTGGTGTAAATGTTGCCAACCTCGGCTAGCGCAAAGAGATCCGCGGCGTGTTGGCTGTCACGGAAGACGTACGAGGTTGTCTGGTAGATAGGGACTGCCCGACTACCGGTCGCCGGATCAGGATCCTGCCCGGCGTGGATCTGTCTCGTTTCAAAGCCCCATTCGTCACTCATCGGATTCCCTCCCGGCCCCGCAGGGCTCTACTTCGTGGAGGACACCCTCTAGTCACCGGTGACGAACACTCGAAACCTTGCGATATCGAAAGCCCGGACACTTTGTTGCCCCGAACATCTGTCCGGAACCGCATCTCCGCATAAAGCGGACAGCACCTTGGGTGTCCATCCCAGGTTGCTGGGCACACCCGAAGGCGTACCGCTCTTGATGTGCGGACCAGTGAATCAGAGTTGGCCTATCTTGGCAACCTGTTGTTGGTCGTGGTTGGCTCGCACCCCCCACTTGAGCACCCGCAGGTAGATCCTCAGGCCGCCAGGTTCCGTCCAATACCGTTAACAGACGCCAACCAGGGACTGACTGGGTTAAGCGGCAGCTCGTTCGAGGATGTGGATGCCGCAGGCCGACCCGAGACCAATCACGTGGGCCAGGCCCACCTTGGCACCCTCGATCTGTCGATCTCCTGCCTCACCCCGTAGATGGGTCGCCACCTCGTAGACGTTGGCCACCCCGGTAGCCCCGATCGGGTGTCCCTTGGAGATGAGGCCACCGGACACGTTCACCGGTGTTCGCCCGTCGCGAAATGGAGCCCCCGAGTCAATGAACTCGCCAGCCCCGCCCCGCTCGCATAGGCCGAGGTTGTCGTAGTGGATTAGTTCGGCGGTAGCGAAGCAGTCGTGCAACTCCACCAAGTCAAGGTCCTCGGGTCCGACACCAGCAGCCTCGTACGCCTGAGTCGCGGCGTTGCGGGTGAGCGTGTTGACATCGGGCTGCACTTGGCCGCTCTCCACCCAAGGATCACTCGTCAGGACAGACGCCGAGATCTTCACTGCCCGGTTCTGCACCTCCGTGGGCATAGAACGCAGACGCTCCTCCGAAACCAGGACGGCAGCGGCGGCACCGTCGCCGGTCGGACAGCACATGAGCAGGGTGTTGGGATAACTCTGCACTGGCGAGCCCATGATCTCCTCCATGGAGAATTCCTTGCGATACTGGGCCAGCGGGTTAAGCGTGGAATGTAGGTGGTTCTTGTAGGCCACCCGGGCGAACTGCTCAAAACCCACTCCATCGTTCTCGTAGGCGTACCCCATGCCGGCCTGAGCGAACACGCCAGGCATGGTCTCGGTGCCCAGGATCCCATCGATGGGCGCCACCGCCCCGTAGCGACCCGAAGGCTCGTAGACGTTGGCCTCGTCCTTAGCTCCACCCCGGAGAAGGCCCATCTTGCCCATCTGCTCCACACCAAAGGCCAGGCCCATTTCGGCCTCGCCAGCCTTGATGGCCAAGTGGACGGTCCGGATGGCCGTGGCCCCTGTGGCGCAAGCATTAGTCACGTTGTAGACGGGAATGCCAGTCTGGCCGATCTGCTTCTGGACCCGCTGACCCATCCCGGACTGCTGAAATAGTGTCCCTGCGGCCAAGATATCCATGTCGTGGATGGTCACCCCGCCGTCAGCCAGTGCATCGATGCAGGCCTGCGAGGCGAGGTCCACGGTATCCAGGTCCGGATACCTGCCGAATCGGGTCATGCTCGCTCCAAGCACCCAAACTGCATCGCTCATCGCGTTCTCCTGTTTCTATTCAAGGTCCGTCCCCCACGCCGTAAAATTGGTCGTCGTCTGTACCGCAGCGGGGTCAGACCGCTGCGTAGCCGAAGGCCACGCACTCCGTGCCGTTGTCGTCCGTCCCGCAGCCGTATGTGGTAAACCCGAGGCTCATCCCCAACTCGGCCTTCATGGGGTCGTCCAAGCCGACCAGGTTGGCCCTCACGGAGGTGCCATCGTCGGTTTGCACGATGGCCGATACGTAAGGAACAGGAATCCCCGGGGCGGCTCGGTGAACGATGCTGAACGCCGTTAGCACCGCCCGGTCAGCCAAACGAACTGTGGCGAACCCGACGGCACCACACTTCGCACATGCATTACGTCGGTCGAAATAGCGAGCCCCGCACGTCACGCACTCATTGGCCAGCAGGTGGGGATCATCACCCAACTTCAGGTAGTCCACGATGGGCAGCCGTTCCGGAATTGCCGGGACCTCCCCGTCGATTTCATGGCTCATAACCGACGACGGTACTGGTCGGCTCAAAGGTCCTCCCAATCCGGCTAACGGGTCACCACCCACCGCGGTGAAGTACTTCGTCGAGCGGACGCCGACCCCTCTCTACAGAGCCACTGTCTCTGGCCCTCGTCGGGTCGGGATGGCCAATAGCCACCGTCCCGACCGCTCGGGCGCTTTCGGGGACTTCGAATCGTTCAGCCACCGCCTGCTCATGACCGAATAGACCGAAGAAGCAGCAGCCCAGACCAGCCTCCACAGCCAGCAACTGAAGGGCCATGGCAGCGAACGCAGCATCGGTCAGCCAATAAGGCACCGGCCAGTCTCCTATCGAATCGCCCAGGCCTGCTCTGGCCTTGTTGGACTCGGCGTAGCGATCCAAGTACCGGTCAGCCATACCCCAAGGCACCACAAGCGCTGGAGCAGCCAATAGACCGGGCCACGGAAAGCTCTCCCGGCGGTCGGCAGCGAGGGTGACATTCCAGTAGTCGGCGACACCACCACCCTCCAGAACTAGAAACTCGACGCCCTGACAGTTACCAGCCGTCGGGGTTCGGCGGGCTCGGTCGACGAGGTCGTCAAGTAGGCCGTGTGCCAGTTGCTGATCGGTGAACGATCGACAGGACCTGCGATCGCTGAGTGCGTCGGTGACCGTCATGGGGAGGTTGGCGACGGGTCACCGTCGGCCCGGGGTGCCTCAGGCCAGCTTCTCGAGGTCCTCGGCTAGNGCCCAACCGGTAGCGATCAGCACGTCACCGGCAGNCGGGTCCAGGTTGTCGAAGAANGCCGCCACAGCTGCGTCGACCTTGTCGGCNTTCAGGCTGGTGTGGTCAAACACGCACGCCGGNAAGCTCTTGCCGGGTGAGGTGAACCGTTTCTCCTGGTANGCCAGCGTNGATAGACCGAATCGCTTNACGAACCGACGACCCCACGCCCGCTCCTCGCCGGANGCCTTGTGNCCCGGGCGGGGGACGATGCCGGTGAGACCCTTGAGTGCCTCGAATCCGGAGACCTCGTTGAATCGGGTCCCGACCACGACGTCCTCGTCGGGGAAGGCCAGTACGGCNCGGCGNAATTGTTCGGTGGTGAGCGCCCTCAGCACGGTGTCTCGCTTGGAGGTGCGATGGATGGACGCTAGGCCGACGATCACCGCCGGGGTTCCGCCGATGCGCTCAAGGGTGAAGAAGGCGAAGCCCTTCAACCGACCACCCTCACGAGCCGTACTGATGAGCACCCACTCCTCGGTCTGCTTGGAAATCAGCCCGATCCCGAACGGGTTGGGCCCCTCGGCGCAAAGGTCTGCCATCTCNTCGATTTCNGCATCGCCGAGCATCGTGCAGTCCTTGGTCTCGACCTCGATCGCCATGGTCCTGCACCTTCCGTAGGGCCCCTGTGGTTCCGGGATCCCGTCGGGAATCCCGCCTATGGGCTCTCCCATTTTGCCGGGCCGCCGGNGGGTTCCCAACCCGGCGGANATAACCGGTCAACCAGCNAGGACGGCATCAGCCCCCAGCAGCACCCGAATCTCAGCCACCAGACCACTGGCCGGGTCGACGGAATAGTCCTCCGGTAGCCGCANNACCTGNCGGTNACCAAGGTGGAGGAACACGTCGGAATCGCCCGGATGCGCAGCCAGTAGGCCCTTAAGCTCGTCGATGGTCTCAGGTTGCACCCGTTCCAACGGCAGATGGACACGGACCGGTTTCGCTTCATCTAGTTCGGAGGTCCGGAGCACGTCGACGCTCTGACAGATGATCTTGGGGGGTTCTTCTCGCCGGTCGATCCTCCCCTTGACGAGCACGATCACGTCGTCGGCCAGCTTGTGGCCGTGCTCGGTCATGGTTTTGGGGAAGACCATGACCTCCATAGACCCACCTAGGTCCTCAAGATTAAACACGGCCATCAGGTCGCCCCGACGGGTCCACTTCTTATCCAGATTGGTAACGACTCCTCCGACGACCCGGAATGCGCCTTCCTCTGTGTCCTCCAACTCGGTGACCGAGGCATCACAGCGACGCCGCAGGGCCGACTCGTAGCCCAGTAGCGGGTGATCCGACACATAGAGCCCGAGCATCTCCTTCTCGAAGGCTAAGCGTGTCATCTTGTCGAACTCGACATCGGCGACAGCCACCCGCTCGTCGAAAGTTGGACCGTCACCCTCAACCTCGCCGAACAGCGACATGACCCCCATGTCGTGCTCCTTTCGGCGAGCCACGGTGTGGTCGATTATCTGCTCGTGGGCGTGCAGCAGGCCCTGCCGGGGGTGTCCCATGGCGTCAAACGCTCCGGCCTTGATAAGCGACTCCACCGTTCGCTTGTTGAGGACCGACGTGTCGCAGCGTTCACAGAAGTCGTAGAAGTCGACGAACGGACCGTTGGCATCGCGTTCGTCCACTATTAACTCGACCAGGCCCTCGCCGACGTTACGCACCGCCGAGAGTCCGAATACGATTTGACCGACACCACCGTCCTGANCCGCGGTCGGTACCGGTTCGAAGTCCGANCGGGCCACATTCAAATCTGGAACGGTCACCTCGATACCCAGCACCCGGCACTCGTTGAGGTATANGGCAGCCTTGTCCAGATTGGACTTCACACTGGTTAGCAAGGCAGCCAGGTACTGCACTGGGTAGTGGGTCTTNAGCCAAGCGATCTGNTANGCGATGTACCCNTAGCCGTAGGAGTGGCTCTTGTTGAACGCGTAGTCGGCNAANTGTTCGATTGTGTCGAAGAGCCCGTTACCTAGTTTCTTGCCGTAGCCAACGGAATCGCAGCCTTCAACGAACGCAACCCGCTCCTTCGCCATNAGGTCGCGATCCTTCTTGCCGCATGCCTTGCGGAGGTTGTCGGCGTCGGCCAGCGAATAGCCGGCAAACTTTTGAGCCACTCGCATGACCGACTCCTGNTAGATCATGAGTCCGTAGGTGTCAGCCAGCAGTTCTTCGGCGTCGGCATGGAAGAACTCGACCTCCTTGCGGCCGTTCTTCCGGTCGGCGTAGTCGTTATGCATGTTGGTGGACATCGGACCGGGCCTGTACAACGCCACCAGTGCGGCCACATCCTCGAAGGTGGTCGGCGCCAAGGAGCGCATGAGCGACCGCATGGGGCCCGACTCCAGCTGAAACACNCCNATCGAATCACCGCGGGACAGCATCTCGTAGGTGGGACCATCCTTGAGGTCCACGGCGTCGATGTCGACCACTGTTCCTGTAGTGCGTTCAATNAGGACCAGTGTGTCGGTGATGACGTCGAGGTTGCGCANGCCCAAGAAGTCCATCTTGAGNAGACCTAGGTCCTCCACACCATGCATCTCGTACTGGGTNACTACCGGAGCGTCCTCNGGATCCTGTCCCGACTCGGGTTTACGTTGGATGGGCAGATAGTCAGTCAAGGGCTCGCGGGTGATGACCACCGCGGCCGCGTGAATGCCATCCTGACGGCGTAGTCCCTCNAGTCCCTTNGCCACGTCGACCACGGCCTTCACATCGGCGTCGGAGGTGTACATGTCCCGCAGGTCCGACGCCATCTTGAANCCATCGGCGTGCTTCTCCGTTTCCTCCAGACATGCGGCTAGTGGGGTATCNCGGCCCATGATCAGCGGCGGCATGGCCTTGGCGATCCGGTCGCCTACCGCGTAGGGATAGCCCAGCACCCGGGCGGCATCACGGACCGCGGCCCGGGCCTTGATCTGGGAAAACGTCACGATCTGGGCCACGTGGTCTCGGCCGTACTTCTCAGCCGCGTAGCGAATCATCTCGTCCCGGTACCGAGAGTCGAAGTCCATGTCGATGTCTGGCATGGANACGCGACTGGGGTTTAGGAAGCGTTCGAACANCAGGTCNTACTCGATGGGATCAAGGTCTGTGATCTGCAGGCAGTAGGCCACNGCACAGCCGGCCGCGCTTCCTCGCCCTGGTCCNACTCGAATATTGCGATCGCGNGCGTGACGGATGAGGTCCCAGGTGATNAGGAAGTACGAAGAGAACCCCATCTCGCGGATGGTTGTGAGTTCGTAGGCAAGACGTTCAACGACTCGATCATCCAACCGATCGCTCCACCGCGCCCGAGCCCCCTCGAAGGTCAGGTGCTCGAGGTAGGCGTCAGCGTCATCAAATCCATCGGGAATTGGGAAGTCAGGCAACTGTGGGTTTCCGAACTCAATCTCCACGTCNCACCGCTCNGCGACCCAGAGGGTGTTNTCGCACGCCGATGGGNTGTCGCGAAACAGATGCCGCATCTCGGCGGCGGACTTCAGGTAGTGCTCCTCCCCGGAGAAGCGAAACCGGTCGGGGTCGCTCATCAGCGAACCCGTCTGCACACAAAGCAGTGCATCGTGTGCCTTGGCGTCGTCACGATGCGTGTAGTGGCTGTCGTTGGTAGCCAGCAGTGGTGCACGTAGGTCGGAGGACAGACGCTCAAGCATCGGGTTNGTTCGGTGCTGCTCNGGAATGCCCTGATCCTGAAGTTCGANGAACAGGTTGTCCTTGCCGAAAATCTCCTGGAGGCGGGCCGCCTTCAGGCGGGCGTCGTCGTAGTCGTCGCGCATCAGGGCCTGCAGCACGTGACCCCCGAGGCAGCCTGTGGTGGCNATCAAGCCCTCGGCATGATCCGATAGCACGTCCCAGTCCACCCGGGGCTTGTAGTAGTAGCCCTCCAGAAACGCACGNCTNGCCACCTGAATGAGGTTCCGGTACCCGGTGCCATTCTCGGCCAGCAGGGTGAGGTGGTACATGAGCTTGCGACCGCCNTCGGTCTCGCCGCCGGAATCGTCCACCCTCCCCCGCCGGGACGGCCGCTCGAACCGGGTGTCGTGNGCCATGTAGGCCTCAGTGCCGAGGATGGGCTTAANCCCTCGATCACGACATGCNCGGTAGAAATCCAGGATCCCATACATGTTTCCGTGGTCGGTGATTCCNAGGGCTGTCTGGCCGTCGGCCACGGCGGCGTCCACCAGGTCGCCGACCCGGGCCGCCCCGTCCAGCATTGAGAACTCGGAATGGACGTGAAGGTGGGTGAATCCGCTTGTCACTGGACTAGNCAGACGGACAGGGTCACAGATAGGTCCCGGGACGCACGTCCGGACCTGGCTTNCCGCCCGGTTCCGTACCGGGTTCCANTTCCCCACGACGCATACCGGCGAGTTGCTGNTGGGCAGCCATCTGCTGTGCNAACAGGGTGGCTTGGATTCCCTGNATTAGNCCCTCAAGCCACCCCACNAACTGGGCCTGGGCNATACGGAGTTCATCGCTGCTNGGCGCTGCATCCTCGGCGAACGGTAGGGCAAGGCGTCCCAACTCCTCACGAAGGTCCGGCGATAGGGCAGTTCCCAGTTCGGCCACCGAGGTCGCGTAGATCTCCCGAAGGCGGTCTCGGCTGGGCTCGTCGAGTGATGCTGTACGGACCTCTTCGAGGAGTTGGCGCATCATCGTGCCCACCCGCATGACCTTGGCCGGATGCTCGATCGACTCATCAAGCTCGTCGAGATCATCTCCGGAGACTTCAACCAGCGGAGTTTCGTTCAGTAGACCGTCGGGGTGTTCGACAACCTCAGGTTCCTCTACTCCCCCGGGTGCTTCGGTTTCGCCGTCCATCGTCGGGACTCTAGGCCGCCGCGCCAACCACAGGGGGTGGTCGCAAGAGGAGTCGAAAACGTCAGGTGACCGCGCAGAGCGCGGGGACCAACACCTCGTCGCTGGTGAGCGAACCATGCCGCCCGATCAGGTGGATCGAAGTGTGTTCAGCTGGATCAACGAAGGCCACCGGCTCGAACGGAACCAACGCCACGTCTCCAAGTCGTCGCCTAGCTGTCGCGGTCACCACGGGCCCCAACCAGCCATCGGCTACCACCTCTTCCACGGTACGAACCCATGCCATATCACCAAACGCCTCATCCGCTCCTGCCACTAGGTCAGCAGCCATCCCGGGCCGAGCGTGTAGCCACCGAAAGCGAGCTTCTCCACTCTGGCCATCAATCAAGCTGCTCACTTGACCGGGTAGCTCCAGCATCCTTTCGTCGACGTGGACCTGACCATGATCGGCGGTTACGACCACCGCTGTATCGGTCGGCAACCGAGCCAGCAAGTCGGCGACCATGGAGTCACATGCCGCCAGCTCTTCGTCGTACCGATCGGCCAAGCCGAACTCGTGGGCCGTCCGGTCGATGTCGTCCCAGTAGGCATAGACGAAAGCCTCGCCCGCTGCGAAGGCGCTAACTACTGACTCGACCATTCCGTCCCGGTGGTCGTAGCCGACGAGGCGGGTATCGGACAGATGAGCAGCTGTGAACCCGGACTCCAGAAAGGCTCGGCGAGTGACCACGAGCGGCCACTGGTCACCGAAGAGCGCGCACGGCTGGAAGGACCGAGGGTCGTGGCGTCGCCTCGCATCCTCGATTGTCGAGGTCCACCTGAGCGCGTTGAGCACCTCCGTATGAGCCCCTAGATTGGGGTCGCCCACGGCAATCCGGTAGCCGACAACGCCATGCTCCCCGGGTGGAACCCCAGTCGAGATCGACGTTAGGGCGGTGGCCGTAGTGGTCGGGGCCACCGTGGTGATCGGCCCGCCGCTCAACCCCGCCACAACGGGTGCCCGGTCA
>PAXM01000062.1 GCA_002714485.1 Acidimicrobiaceae bacterium | reverse complement strand
GTGGTTCTCCATGAGGCCGCTCTGTGGACGCTCGCTGAGGCAATCTCCACATCCCCAGGCCTGCTGCTTACCTACACTGACCACGACCACCTCGACAAGGCCGGGCTACCGACGGACCCGTGGTTTCTGCCCGGTTGGAACCCCGAACTCTTCTCAGGAATCGGTTGCCTCAGCGCTCTCGTAGCCCGCCACCCAGATGTCAAGACTCGAGGCATCCCCGACCTCGACCCACAGGACGTCCTCCACCTACCGTTTCTCCTGGCCAGCCGGCCCGGACCTCCTCCGGACCCCCCTCCCACTTCCAGTCACCGGAGCCTGGACCATTCGTCGGTCGTTGGTCGGGTCTCTGTCCTCATCCCTACTCGGGACCAGGGACGCCTACTGGGAGTCTGCCTGTCCAGTATCCGGCGACTCACCACCTATCCGGACGTCGAGTTGGTCGTGATTGACCATGAGACCACTGAAGATCGGGCACGGCAGGTGCTCGACGACCTCGCCAACGACCCAGCAGCCGTAGTCCTTGAGCACCGCGGACCCTTCAACTTCGCCACCCTGTTGAACCGAGCCGCTGAAGCCGCCTCAGGCGACATCTTGGTGCTTCTCAACAACGACACGGAGGTGGTGTCACCGGAGTGGCTGGACTACATGTGCCACCACTTCAATCGGCCTGAGGTCGGCATCGTCGGAGCATTGCTCCTTTTCGGGAACGACACCATCCAACATGCCGGTGTCCATCCAGGGCTGGGCGGACTCATGGGACACGGCCACAAGCACCTGCTAAGCGACGACCCCGGCCACCTCGGGCGGCTCCGGGTTCCCCACCGCGTTGCTGCTGTGACCGGCGCGTGTCTAGCCATACGCGCAGAGGACTGGCGGGCCTTTGGCGGGCTCGACGAGGAACTCGCCGTGGCATACAACGACGTTGACCTCTGCCTCAAAGCCCGGGAGTCTGGTCTGGCAGTGCTCCTCGAACCCCGTGCCGTCCTCCGCCACCACGAGTCAATCTCGCGGGGCTATGACGATGACCCCGTCCGGCGCGCTCGTCTCCAAACCGAGGTCGATCGGATGAAGCGACGGTGGGGCGACCGGCTCAATGCGGACCCCGCCTACAACCCCAACTTGTCCTTCTCTGAACCCGGCTTCACCCCGGCCTCACCACCGAGGTGTGCCCCACCCTGGCGCCTCGACCCATCTGGCTGAGAGGTGCCTGATCATTCGGCCGGGCTCACTAGGCACCGGCCCGCTACCAGCACATCGACGTTTCCATCGGCGAGGCTCCGGAGCGCATCTTGGGGTGAAAGCACAATCGGTTCCTCATGATGGTTGAAACTGGTGTTGATGATCGCCGGGTTGCCAGTTGAAGATGCGTAGGCCTGGATGACGTCGTAATACCTCGGGTTGTGGTTTCGGACGACGACCTGCGGTCGTGCAGTCCCGTCTACGTGGACCACTGCCGGACACCTCTCGGCCAGGAGTTGCGTGCAGTCGTAGCACATCGTCATAAACCGGCTGGCGGCATGCTGCGGCTCCCAGCCAACGAAGCACTCCCCGGCGAGCGCCTCGGTCGTCGCTGGGGCAAATGGCATGAACTCGGTCCTGTCCAGACGACGATTCAGCGAGTCGTTGATTCCCTGATCGGTCGCCGATGCGAGAATGGATCGCGCCCCGAGTGCCCTGGGTCCGACCTCCATCCTCTGCTGGAACCAGCCGACGATGGTCCCCTTGGCGATCAAGTCGGCTACAACGGGAGCGACCTCAGCCTCATCGAGGAGACGGTAGGGCAACCCGGACTCCACGACCACCGCCTCGATTGCCTCGTCGCTAAAACCCGGCCCCATGTACGCGGTCTCCATGGCGACCCGTCGACCCCCGGTCTCCTCGGAGCCCTCCAGTTCGACCGCCATAGCGGCGCCCAAGCCGAGGCCACCGTCACCCATATGGGGAAAGACGTATACCTCGTTGACCTCGTCGACCTCCCTGAGCTTCTGGTTTAGTCGCACGTTGCCCATGCACCCTCCAGCGAGGCAGAGGTTCGTCGACTCAATTCCCAGACGCTCGATGTTGGCCTCAAGGAAGCCGATCAGGCTGTCCTCCAGAAGCGTCTGGACCGCGTGGGCGACGTCCTCGCGGCGGTGCCCGTCCAAGCCGGCCTCGAGTTCGGGGAGACGGGCGGTGACGAACGGCGCGTACGACGGTCCGATGGCCGATCGGAGGCGCCCGGACTCGACATCGAAGCCGTAGCCAGACTCGAGCAGGCCACGGGCCCCTGACGGCACCCCGTAGGCGGCCAAGCCAGTGACCTTCCCCTCGTGTCGGTCCGGTACGAAGCCCATCCAGGCAGTGATAAACCCGTAGAGGGCACCTGGACTGACCAGTTCGGTGGCCATGTCCAACAACTTCAACCCTGTGCGCGTCCCGTGCCAGAGGGTGACCGCCCGACCGTCTCCGCGGCCGTCTGCGGTAAGGACAAGCGCCTCGTCAAAACCCGATGGACTCCAAGCTGACACAGCGTGGGTGTAGTGGTGGTCGAAGAACCGGATCCGATCGCTCCCGACCCCCCGTGCCGCCAACTCCCCGACTAACTCGTCTCGGAACTCCGCATCTCGGCTTTTTGAGACGGCCAGCCGTTGGCTGACCATCTTCTCGGTCCTCTCCGGATCGGACGACTCTGCCACCTGGCGCTCAGCCTCCTCCAACAGACGAGGCATCGTCTCCGACGGGTGTGCGCCCTTCCAGCAGCCCGAGGCCACCAGATCGATTCCGTCGAGTTCTAGGCCTCCTGTGGCCAGCACGTAGCCGATGGAGCGCTCGGGAAAACATCGGTCGAGCTTGATCCTTGAGAATCGTTCCTCGTTGGCCGCCGCCACCACCACGCCGTCTACCAGAAGGGCAGCGCCGGAGTCCCAGGCGTTAGCTATACCCAGGACCTTCACTTCGGTCCACCGTCTCCCAGTTCGGGTCGGCAGAACTTCACATAGAAGGTCTTGGGGACTCGATCGAGGCGGTAGAGCAACCAGAACAGGGGTCGGAGTCGTCGGAAGGTCGACTGGTAGGTCGGATAGTCGGTGTGGTGGCGGTGCGGAGCGTCCATCAACTCCACCCAGCGGTCCTCCGAGTAGCCGAGCCTCTTTTTGACCATGGCGAGGAGTTCTGGATCGATGACCGGGTCCACCTCATACTCGGCTTGTGCCTCCTCTCGGGTCAACTGTTTCGATCGGACCCGTCCCGAGAGCTCGTTGATCCGCTGGTCGAGGCCGAACCGGCGAGGCAGGAAGTACGAGTGGTAGAACGCAGTGAAGCGATTCTCCAGGTGGTGTCCGCCGTACCACTCCCAGCCGTACTCCTCAGTCAGGAACGCCTTCGTNGCCTCCTTGTGGTAGTCNAGNTGGTAGAGCGGTCGATGCCNCCGGATCCCTGACAGCGCGGCCCACTTCACGAACTTTCCGAANGGCATGTTGGGAAAGGTCCGCATCGGCATCGTTCCAAACCGACGATGGACCTCCCGGACGTAACGGCCGTCCATGTANAGCCAACCGAGCGGCGAGACCCCTTCCGTCCGGAAGGAGTGCCCTTCGACGATGTGACGGATCCCNTGTTTCTCGGCAGCCCGGTAGAGGACGCCCATGAAGCCGATGTCGGTCGGTGCCTCTATGTCGCGNACACCCGACTCGATGAACGCGCGGTAGATGTCATCGTATTCATGGTTGTCGACGACGAATGTCTCGAGGGGAACGTCCAACTGGTCGAGGACCGTGTAGATGTTGTTCGTGGCGATCGGACTGTTCCACGTGTTGTCAAAGTGGACGGCGAGCGGTCTCACACCACGACGAACCATCTCGTGGGCAAGAAACGACGAGTCACAGCCACCGCTCACTCCGAGGATGCAGTCGAACTGCTTGCCCCGACCGCCGGCCTTCATCTCGTCAACCAGCGCCTGGAGCCGCTCCTCGCCCTCCGGCCCCACCGGATACTGGGCGTCCATCTGGTCGTGAAGGGCGCAGTAAGAGCATGACCCGTCGGACCGGAAGGAGACCCCCGGGATGGCCTCGTCGTAGAGGCACCGCTCGCACCCCCGCGGGACCCCGGCCACAAGCTGGTCCGCCATCGACTCAGGGGTAGCGCCTCGCCCTACGCCTCGGCCCATGCCCCATCCTCCCGCATCAGAATCTTCTCGATCTGCCGCCTTGGCGGATAGTTGATCAACACGCCCCGATCGGGTCCTTGGAAGACAAAGAGAGTACCAGCGGCCACTGCCGAGGCCCCGGCTTCAAGTACCGGTCCCCCGAGCTCAGCCCGACGCCCCCCGCCGCCNTGGCCGATGACCGGGACGTCCACGACCTCCGCCACTTCCGAGATCAACTCCAGATCGAATCCGACTCCCGTNCCTTCGCGGTCGACCGAGGTNACGAGCACCTCCCCGACGCCGAGNTCGACAGCGCGCCGCGCCCAGTTGGCCGGCGAGTCCGACACCACCTCCCGGTTCCCCTTCACCACGACTTCAAAACCTCCGTCAAGCCGCCGGACGTCGATGGAGGCCACGACTGCCTGACTCCCGAATCGGGCGGCNGCCTCCTCCACAACTGCAGGATCCTCGGCGAGGAGGGTGTTCACCACGGCCTTCTCGTAGCCGGCGTGGTAGAGCTCAGAGAACTGGTCGACCTCCGTGAGCCCGCCTCCATAGGCCAACGGGATGAAGCACTCCTCGGCGTACTTCCGCAGCATCTGGAAACACGGCGTGTTCCTGGTGTGGGCGGCAACAATGTCAAGAATGATGATCTCGTCAACCACGAACTCGTTGAAGATGCTCANGACGTTGATGGGATCGCCNACGTAGACCGGGTCCTCNAANGCCCTGGTCTTGACGAACTGCTGGTTCTCGAGGAGCAGCACCGGGATGACGCGTGGTTCTACGAGCATGGTTCCATCTGCAGGAAGTTGGCGAGCAGCGCCTTCCCGAACCGGTGGCTCTTCTCGGGGTGGAACTGCACGCCCATCACGCTTCCACGGGCCACCGCCGATACGAACAACGCACCGTGGGCCGATCGCCCAATCACGTCCCCCGGATCGGCCGGATTCGAGGCGTACGAGTGAACGAAGTAGTAGCGCGACTCCTCGTCCATGCCGTCGAATAAAGGATGGTCGCCCTCTGCGCGGACCCGAGACCAGCCCATGTGGGGAATGCGCACTCGCCCGTACTCTGAATCGGTGGCCAGCCGCCTCACCATGCCCGGGACGAGGCCGAGACCCTGACGGGTACCCTCCTCACTCCCATCGTGGAGGAGCTGCATACCCAGGCAGATGCCGAGGATCGGCCGACCCNACGNAGCAACNTCCTTGAGNGCCTNATCTAGCCCAGCTTCGACGAGGGCCTCCATGCCGAGGTCGAANGCNCCTACGCCCGGAAGGAGCACCCGGTGGGCTGTCCTCACCTCCGCCGGGTCGTCACTTACNGTGACCACGGCACCGAGACGGCCACACATGTTCACAACCGAACCCACATTTGCCAGACCNGTCGANATCACTAGGAGCGACTTCGCNGNATCGCCCTCTGCNCTTGGCACCNTCGTCACGCCNGATCCGAATAGANGAACTGAANATCCTCTCCGTCACCCTCCACCCGACCCACGGGTCGGGCAGGACTTCCCACCGCGATCGTCCGGTCGGGAAGATCCCTGTTCACGAAACTGTTGGAGCCAACCACGCACCGAGACCCGATTGTCACTCCGGGAAGCACCACGGCCTGACTACCGAGATACGTCCCGCTCCCAATCNTCACCGGGCCGGTCAGGATGGGGGCAACCCCCATCGAGACGCATCGCCGGGCAGTGTCATGCGTGTAGATATGGACGCCGGCTGANATATCGCAGTGGTCGCCGATAGACAAACGGTCTCCAGAACCGTCCAGCATCACGAACGGGCCGACCCAGACCTGGCNNCCAACCTGAACCTGGCCGAGCACGTGCACGGAGTCGAAGAGGCTCGAGCCCTCACCGAAGCCGAGGACGCGTGCTCGCTCCCACCGGTCGAACAGAGCCTCGGGGAACGGAACGCTGCGATTCCATTCCTTTCTGGTAGCAGCATCCGACTCGTTCCTCAGCAGTCTGAGATCCTGGTGGAGTTCACTCATCGCTGCACCTCACCCTCCTCGGTCTGCCACGACGGCACTGCTCCGACATCATGCCAGCCCAATCTCCCCTAGCATGCGCTCGCATCGTCTGGCCACCACACCCCGGTCATGGTGTTNCAACACCCAATCTCGAGACGCGNGACCCAAGGCCGCCCGCCGGTCAGGATCGGCGAGATCGAGAAGTGCAGATCGAACGGCCTCGGCATCAGGTGTCTGCACGAAGGGGTGCCCCCCGGGGTACTCAGACTCCATCACNCCGGGCTCGAGGTAGTTGAGGACCGGACGACCNGAGGAGGCACCCTCGAGTGCCGCNAGCCCGAACCACCCNCCNAAGTCGTCCGACGAGATGTCGGAGGACCGGTAGACCTCNGCGACCTCCCGCCAACTGAACTCGACACCGGTTCCCGTTCCTAGCCAGTCGACCCTGTTCGTAATGCCNAGTTCGCCGAGAAGCCTGCGAGCGAGGTCCTCGTCTAGGGAACCCTCCCGCTCTACGAGCAGAAGTCTCCCGTCGAAACCGCTTTCCACAGCCAAGGCGAAGCCGTGGAGNAGTAGNTCGTTTCGCTTCCAGCCACCCGTCTCGATGATNAATGGATCGGGGNAAAACATGAGGCGAGCCGGATGGAAGACGGTGACCGAAGAGGCGGNACTCACCGTCGAAGCCCCCGGTCGAAAGAGATCCGTGTCGATGGCTTGGGGAAGGCAGTCGCCCAACGAAACTCCAAGACGTTTGGTCGCCGATCGGAACGGCGTAAAGGCTGGCCCCCAGATGCTCGTGGCACCACGGATTCCGCGCCGTTGTCGAATCCCTATGAGCGTGTCCACCACATCAGCACGACCACGTCTACGAGTCGACCGGGCGCGGATCGGAAACGGTGCGTGGGTCAGGTCCCATCCTGCGGGGAAGAANACGTAGGGGGTCCCCGACCGCTCGGCGAAGATCGGACCAAGGTCGGTCACGATGGCTACATCGTGATCGGCCAAGCGGCGGGTGATCTCAGCATCGCCGGGACGGAAGATCTCCCGACGCCCGACCCAGGGCGCGGACGTGGCGAAGGAAGGATCACCAAGCAACGGCTCGTCGCGCAGGCAAGTAGGAATCGTCTCCGAGTCGAGGAAGAGATGCACCTCGTGTTCAGTGTTCTCGCGGAGCCCTGCCGCCAGCTGGAACATGAAGTGGCCGTAGAGCGCGATCCTCATCGGACCAGCCCCATCTCGGACAATGTCACCTCGGCCCACCGGGCCACGACCGATCGGTCGTGGTGCCTCAGGACCCACTGGCGGGAAGCCACGCCGAGCCGCCGCCGATGATCGACATCGCCAATCATCCGGATCGCCTCAGCGACCTCAGCGGCCGAGGATGCCTGCAAGAACGGGTGTCCATCGGGNTANATCGCCTTCATNGTGTCGGGCTCGACATGGTTGAGGACTGGACGGCCNCAGGCGGCTCCCTCGATCGCCACCAGCCCGAACCAGCCNCCGAACTCGTCGGCCACAAGGTCGGCTGACCGGTACAGATCAGCCAACTCGGCCCAAGTGAAGCCCTCAGGGCGTCCAGCATCCAACCACTCCACGTGTTCAGTCAGGCCGAGGGCCTCTAGTCGCCGGACCGCCTCGTCCTCATCGGGCGAACTGGCCCGTCGTAGGAGTCTTAGACGCACGTCGGCACCGGCGGCCACGGCGTCCGCCATCCCCTCGAAGAGGACCTGGTTTCGCTTGCANTGGCCGGTCTCAACNAGGAAGCGATCCTCTGACATCATCATNCGNGANGGGTGGAAGATCACGATCCTNTCGGNGGCCTCNGATTCATNGCATAGCCGTTCCGGNNCCCGTTGCGGAGAGAAGAGATCCGTGTCCACCGGCTGCGGAAGGTTGTGGGTGAGTGGGCGTCCGAGGCGGTCCGCAGCCGTCGCGAAGGGCGCAAACGGTGCACCCCAGAGTCCCGCCGCTGCCCTGATACCCGCCCTCATCCTCACGGCAACCACCATCGCTGAGAGGTCCCCAATCCCACGTCGTCGGCTGGACCGCGACCGGAGCGGAAATGGTCCACAGGTCAAGTCCCAGCCAGAGGGNATGAACACATACGGGATTCCTGAGTGGCGAGCGAAGACGGGCCCAAGCTCGGTGACCAGCGCTAGGTCGTAATCGGCCATCCNGCTGGCGATCGCCGATACAGACGGTCGCAGTATGGACCGCCCAGAGACCCAGGGTCCGATCTCNACGAAATCTGGATCATCNAGCATCGCCTCCGACCGAAGCGANCGAGGAAGCGTCTCTTGATCGAGGAACAGACGAACGTCGTTTGNCGGGTTCTCCCGCAATCCAACCGCCAACTCGAACATGTATGGACCGAAAAGCGCAACCCTCATCCGGTTCCCAAGATCTGCAGCAGGGCTCCCACGACCCTGTCCACCTGCTCGATAGACATCCTCGGCACCAACGGGAGGGTGAGGGTNTGCCCAGCGAACCGAGCCGAGTTTGGGAGATCGCCGTCCACGTAGCCCCATCGGGCATAGGCGGAATGCTNGTGGCACGCATACGTACCGATCGTGGTTCCGATCCCCTCATCGGCCATGTCCAAGATGACCTTGTCGCGGTCGACCTCGTCATCGAGAACGACGACATAGGACTGGTAGGACCACTTTGTGCCGCTGGCCGGACGGGGAACCGCAAGGCCATCAACCCCGGTCAGCCTCTCGTCGTAGCGAGCGGCCGTCTCCCGACGGTCGGCGAGGATCTCCTCCAGNCGCCGGACCTGCGNCAGGCCGATCNCCGCCGGAACCTCNCCCAGACGGTAATTGAAGCCCGGCTCNACGAACGAAAGNGCCGGACCNCCGGCCCTGATCGACCCGTGGTTCCGCAGCNTCCGGAGACGTTCGGCCAANTCGANATCCGATGTCGTCACCATCCCACCCTCGCCACAGGTCACAACCTTCCGCGGATGGAAACTGAAACAAGCCATTAGCCCGTGGGCGCCGCACCTAGTGTCGTCCCGCTCGCCGCCAAGAGAACANGCTGCGTCCACAACCACGCTCGCTCCNACCTCCTCGGCGATCCTCCCTATCGCGGAATAATCGGCCGGTTGACCGAATGGATCCACTGGCATCACCACCTTGGTGCGGTCCGAGACNAGTCTTCGTAGACACTCCGGGTCCATCGANAGATCGTTCGGCGACGAGTCGACGAAGACCGGCGCGGCGCCAGTCTGNANCACCACGTTGGCCGTCGCCGGNAAGGTGAAGTCGGACAGCAGGACCTCGTCCCCNGGGCCCACGCCCAACGCNGCCAGCGCCAGGTGGAGCGCAGTAGTCGCAGAGGTGGTAGCCACCGCCTCCTCCACACCCACGAAGTCGGCNACCGCCCGCTCAAAATCGACCCCGTAGGGGCCCGAGGTCAGCTGGCCGGACGCGAAGACGGCTCGAAGGTCGGCCTCCACCTCATCGAAGTCGACGTCCGGAACGATGATCGGAAGGTCAACCATGCTCACGTGGCATCCACTGCACCCAGACGTTTCTGGATGCTCCAAACCAGATCCAGTGTTGCGAGGGCCTGTCGACCACCGATCTCGCACGGATGGTCACCGCGCACGGCACCCACAAAGTGCTCAAGTTCCGCCACTAGCGGCTCAGATCGTCGGACGAATACCCGCCGGGTCTCCACGTCAAGNACGTACCTCCCGTCGAAACCCTCGTCGCCAACTCCACCAATCCTTCCCTGGCNGAAAATCAGAAGTTCTTGGCTCGGGTAGTCGACGGTCAGGAAGCGGTCGGCAGTGGTCACCTCNAGTTGTCGGACCTGGGTCTGGGTGATCCGGCTTCCCGTGAGCGACGCCAAGCGGTTCCCTTCGAACCGNAGGAGGGCAGTCACGTGATCCGAGCCGTTCGGGCCGTCCACTCCACGGGCCTCCACCTCCACCACGTCGGGACCCATCAAGTAGAGGACGACGTCGATGTCATGGACCATCAGGTCCATCACCACGTCAATATCACTGACCCTGGAACTCACCGCGCTCATGCGCCGGGCATTGGCCACCAACACCCTCTCGCCCTCCAGCAACTCCCGAAGCTGGCGGACCGCCGGATTGAACCTCTCGACGTGGCCTACCTGCAGAACAACCCCGGCGTTCTCGGCCGCGTCAATCAACACGTGCGCCTCGTCGCCNGTGAGGGCTAGNGGCTTCTCGATCAGGCAATGNACTCCGCGCTCCATTAGCGCNAGGCCCACCGGNAGGTGGAGNGCCGTCGGGACGGCGACCACCGCCGCATCCACCTCGGGCAGGTCGTCGATCGATGCCAGAGCCCGGGATCCGTGAACTGCCGCAGCAGTTCGATTCTCCTCGTTCGGGTCGACGACGGCTACCAGGTCGACGTCCTTTAGCGAGGCTAGGCACCGGACGTGATTCCGTCCCATATGCCCAACGCCGATCACCGCGCACCGCACCGGATCACCCATCCTCTAGCCCATGCCTCGAACTATCTCCGCNCTGGCGGANGATCCGCCCCGGATTCCCCACCACGAGCGCGCCCGGGGGCACGTCGACCAGCACCACCGAGCCAGCGCCGATTATCGCACCCGCACCGATCACCACCCCACACACGATNGTCGAGTTGGCCCCGATCGATGCGCCATCCTCNACCACCGTGGACGTCACCTCCCAGTCACCGACAGCCCGAGGGTGAAGATCGTTGGTGAAGGTGACAGAGGGCCCGACGAACACCTCNTCGCCGAGGGTCACNCCGTGGTACAGGTTGACGCCATTTTGNACCTTGCATCGAGCGCCAATAACCACTCCATGGTCGACGTAGCACCCCTGCCCGATCGTCGTCCCGGAGCCGATCCGGGCTCCCTCCCGAACCTTCGTCCAGTCCCACACTTGGCAGCCTGGACCGAGTTCTGCGTCCGGGGAGACCTCGGCGCGGAGATCGACGTAGNTCGGATCGGGATCGATGCTCATGATCGTTGCCTTGGCCTCAACTCGGATCGATGACCTTGCGAATGGCCGAGACCACCTGGTCCTGCTCAGCTTCTCCGAGATATGCGTGCATCGGAAGGCTAACTACACGCTTTGAGATCCGCTCAGCGACTCTAACCCCGCCTGGAACCACTGGATTAGAGCGGTAAGCGAACGCCTCATGTAGGGGCTGTCGATAGAAGACAGCGGTCGGAACCCCGTCCTGGAGGAGCTCGTCACGGACCCTCTCGCGATCGTCGACCTGCACGGTGTACTGCGCCCATACCGACCGACAATCGGCTGCGACGGCCGGCGTCTCGAGCAGATCGCTAAGAGCAGTGGAATAGCGATCGGCTATTTCCTGTCGACGTTCCACCTCACTACCGAACACCTCGAGTTTGACGAGCAGGATCGCGGCTTGAAGGGTGTCAAGACGGCCGGTCAGACCAACNCGAACNTGTTCGTCCCGCTCGTCGCCANAACCATGAGCACTCACCGACCGCATGGTGTTGGCGAGTTCCTCGTCATCACAGAAGATCGCCCCNCCATCGCCGTAACCACCGAGAGGCTTGGCCGGGTAAAAGGACGTCGCNGCCGCCACACCCTCGGCCAAACTGCTCCGCTGACCCCTACGCGATCCAAATGACTGGGCGCCGTCTACCAGCACCCAGGCACCCAGGNCTCCGACCAGGGCCTCGATCTCAGCNGTTNGTGCCGGGTGCCCNAAGAGGTCCACNNCAATNACTCCCACCGGAGGANGGCCCTCGAGNTCCCAGGCCTGCCGAACCGACNCCGGGTCCAAGGTGTAGGANACNGGGTCGACGTCAGCGAATACNGGTTCCGCTCCCACGAGACGNACCGCCTCAGCNGTAGCCACGAAAGTGAAATCCGGGACGACGACTCGNTCACCGGCCCCCACCCCCTTCGCCATGAGGAAGATCTGGAGCGCATCCGTACCTGACGCACAGGAGACACAGTGCCGTCGACCAACCGAACTAGCGAGCATCGACTCCAGTTCGGCNACTTCCGGACCGAGAATGTAAGCACCATGATCGAGGACNCGGCTAATTGCGACATCAAGCCGCTTGCGNAGCACCTGCTGCTGAGCNGCNAGATCGATCAATGGCATGGTCNTCACTGCTGCACGGTCTCCTCCAGGTTGGAGCGNCGCCANTCGATGAGTTCTCGAAGCCCGTCGACGAGTTCGGTCTCTGCGCGAAAGCCCAGTTCTCCAAAGGCNCGCGNCGGGTCGCCGATTCGATTNCGGACGAACGACACCTCCTCNGGGTGGAAGTCGATNCCNACATCCTGACCAGTCAANTCGATCAGCANCGCTGCCANNTCNGCTATNGAGGTCTGGTGGCCAGTNCAGACGTTGTANACCCTGTCGACGACNCTGGCCTTCATGGCNGCAATGTTGGCTCGGGCNCANTCCCGGACGCTGACGAAGTCNTAGGCCTGCGTGCCGTCACCGAAGACAATCGGCGACTCGCCGCGATCCAGACGGTCCAACATCTTCATGATGACAGCCACATAGGCGCCCTTGTAATCCTGNCGGGGACCATAGACGTTGAAGTAGCGGAGCCCCAGGTATCCCAGTCCGTCCCGATGGCAGAACGCCGTGGCCATGGCTTCGCCTGCGATCTTCGTGGCCCCGTAGACNGTGGTGTTGTTGAATGGATGCGATTCGTTCATCGGCTCCTCGATGGCATCGCCATAAACCGATGCCGACGAAGAGAAAACCAGTCGCTGGACCNCCTGGTCTCGACACGCCTCNAGGAGGTTGAAGGTTCCCGTCAGGTTCACGTCGAAGCCGTCTCGGGGATGNTCNTGACAGTGCAGGAGCCATAACGCCGCGAAATGAAACACGCCAGCGACGCCCTCAAGCNCATCCCGGAGCGCCGTGCGGTNCGCNAGGTCGCCTTGTACTAAACGGCACCGGGAATCGGCGAGAGCACCAGNCAGATTCTCGACCGTNCCTCGGGCCANGTTGTCGAATACCACGACCTCCGCCACGTCCTCGTCCAGCAGGAGATCCACGGTATGGGAGCCAATTAGGCCNGCTCCACCGACCACCACCACCTTCGNACCCTCAAGCATCATTTCGCTCTCCGCTCTGATGTCGAGCCAGCCAACTCGCCNTGCCTCAACGCGTCTCCTCCCATGTTCGGGCCATCTCCCGAAATGAACCACTCGACTCNATCAAGTCCTCAAACCGACCAGAGGCCACGATCCGACCATCCTGCAACTCAAAGATCCGATCGCAACTCCGCAGCGTAGACAGNCGATGGGTGACCATCNCCACAGTGACACCTTCTCCAGAGTCAGCGATTCCCTTGAGCACCAAGCCTTCGGTGACCGAGTCCAANGCACTNGTCGCCTCGTCNAAGATCAGGACTGCTGCCCCCTTGTATAGAGCACGAGCGATGCCGATTCGCTGCTGCTGGCCACCGGAGAGACGCACACCACGTTCACCCACGAGTGCCAGGTACCCCTCCGGTTCGGCCATGACAAAGTCATCGATCTGGGCTCGCTTCGCCGATGCTCTCACCCGCTGGTGGTCAATCAGATCCGCCGGCACCCCAAAAGCGATGTTCTCCGCTATTGATGCGTCCATGAGGAACACGTCCTGAGAGACGTGGGCAACCGACTGCCGCCAATCCCCGATGGTCTCATCACCCAGCAGAACGCCATCGACTGTCAGAGTTCCACTAGATGGCTGGAGTAGGCCCATCATCAAGTCAAGGAGGGTGGACTTTCCACTGCCCGTCCCACCCACTAGCCCGATGGTCGATCCAAGCGGGACATCTAGGTCTATGCCATCGAGGACCAGTGGTTTCTCTTCCGAGTAGCGAAACGACAGCCCGGAACACGTTAGGGCCGAGGTGAAGGGAACCGGTTCGCCCCTCTCGTGTCGCTCGACAGGACTTTCAGTCTGGTCGAGGATGGCCAGCGCCTCCGACAAGACCGGTCGGGATGCCAGCAGGGTGGCCACCGTCGTGTA
>PAXM01000006.1 GCA_002714485.1 Acidimicrobiaceae bacterium | reverse complement strand
TCCGACGCCTGGAACACGTCGAAGAAGTCCCCCGCCATGAGCCCTGTGCCGGCCTGGTACACCCGCCCGACCTCGAACCCAGTGAAGTTCGGGAGTTCCTCGGGAGCCAGGCGACCAGCCCACGCCTTCGGGGCCAGGTCCTCCTGCTCGAGGGCCTCCTGGGCCCGTCGTTCGATGTCGATGCTCTGGCGGGCCATCCGTGCCTCCCGCACCGCATGGCGTGCCCACGCGGTGGATACCAGCGCTGGGATGGCCACTGTCGAGAACACCACGGCCCCCGCAGCGCCCTCCACGAAGGCATTGACCAGCGACGCCAGGGCCAACAAGCCGTACAACGACGCAGCGTGGAATTCCTTGCGGAACGTCGACCAAGCCAGCGTGTAGGCGTCGGGCGCCACCTCGGGATCGATCCGACCAACCAGACGATGGCGATGGCGGGCCGAACGCGCCCACCCGAAGGCCGCGGCCAGGCAGATGATGCCGAGGACGGTGAGGACCGGCGCACGCATGTCGGTCAAGGGTAGTCGGAAGGCCCCGGATGCTGGATGAGCCCCGATAAACAACCCGATCCGGAGCGGCGCTTAATTCAAGCGGCCCTATTCAGCACGGCGGCGCACTCGAAGTTTGATCGGTGTAGAACCGATGTCCAGATCCTCGCGAAGGCGACGCTCCAGATATCGAAGCCAGGTACGGGGCAGTTCCCGATTGGCGAACAAGGTAAAGGTCGGCGGGTCGGTCGCCCCCTGAGTGGCGTAAAGCACCCGAACACCGGCCGGCGCGGGATGGGCCGCCTGAGCAGCCCGGATCACGTCGTTGACCCGTCGGGTCGGAATCCGGGTTCGGTAGTCGGAAATCGTGTCCTCCAAGGCCGGCCAAAGCCNCTGNACGTTCTTTCCCGATAGAGCGCTGATCCGCAGNACGGGNGCCTCGCCCACGAAGTGAAGCTTGTCCNCCACCTGGATCATCGCATCCTCACGCTGCTCGGCATCGCACAGGTCCCANTTGTTCAACAGCACNACGATCGGGCATCCCGCGGCGTCNACCCGCTCGGCTAGGCGCTGGTCCTGNTGGGTCACCCCNAGGGTCGCGTCGATGACCANNAGCNCCACATCCGCGGTGTCGACCGCCTTGAGCGCACGCACCAGCGAGTAGTACTCCGTCTCCTCGTCGATGCGGGCCTTGCGCCGCATCCCGGCGGTGTCGATGAACCGNACTGGACCAGTTTCGGTCTGGACCACAGTGTCAATCGTGTCTCGCGTCGTGCCNGGNCNNTCATGCACNACNGACCGNTTCTCNCCGGTCAAGCGGTTGAACAGCGTCGACTTACCCACGTTGGGGCGACCCACAAGGGTCACTCCAACGATTCGCTCGCTGGAGCCAGCGTTGTCCGCGCTGGTCTCCACCGGGACCTCGTCGGGGAGTTCGGCCACCAGACGGTCCAAGAGGTCGCCGGTCCCTCGACCATGGAGGGCACTCACCGCCGCCGGTTCGCCCAGCCCGAGTGACATGAGTTCCCAGACGGCAGCCTCGTGCACCCGGTCGTCGACCTTGTTGGCCACCACCAGGACGGGTGCCGACACACNCCGCAGTAGTCCGGCCACCCGGGCGTCGTCNTCGGTGACGCCCACCGTGGCGTCTACGACGAATAGCACCGCATCGGCATCCGCTATGGCCCGCTCGCTCTGACGACTGACCTTCTCGTCTAGAGAGTTTCCATCGGCNATCCAACCACCTGTATCGACCAGGGTGAACTCCCTCCCCNGCCAGGACGCCTCGACCTCCTTGCGGTCACGNGTCACCCCGGGACGCTCCTCCACGATGGCCTCNCGGCGACCGAGGATGCGATTCAGGAGAGTCGACTTGCCCACATTGGGACGCCCCACGATGGCCACCATCGACCTCACGTTGATTCCTCCAGTGCGATNCGCAACGANCGTCCGTCAGCNGCCACCACNTCNACCGGACGCGGCAGGTCCTCGGGCGAAGAACCATCTAGGAACCGGCCCCCGCTGAGGCACACGTCGGGCAGTAGGTACCGGTGACCNGNGGGCTCGTCAGCCAATACCCGAGCAATGTCCTCACCGACGATCAGGCCGGTNACCCCGACGTTGCCGCCGAAGAACTGGTTCTCTACCGGCAGCACCCGAACGTCGTCTCGACCNATGGTCGAAACCAGTGGTCCGAGGATCGCTGCACCCAACACTCCCGTCAGCACCCCGACCGGGGCGTCTCGTCGCGGNCGCACAGNNGGCATCCCGATGGCCACAACGNCNCCATCGACGCNGTCNGTCACATCNACTCCACATGTCCGGGGTGCCCGATANCCNAGNGCCGGCGCACCCTCCATCGACCGGAAGAAGCCCGACGACCGCTCGGTCGACGCCCACTCCTCGGACAGGTCAGAAGCGGTCCCNTCCTCGACCGAATGGAACTCCGACTCGAAGGCCCGGGCCATGCCCACACCGTCCTCGGTCATCTCAACGTCCTCGTAGGCCTCGGCGGGAGGAAACGCCCGACCCGCCAACAGGTGGTACTCGTCGGCCGCGTGNACCAGACGTCTCCCCNCTGCGGCGAGGAACCGCTCCTGCCAAGCCTCCACGATCTCCACTACCGCAATGGCCTCGACCGTGGTGTGGGCCCGCATTCGTGGTTCGGCATTGTGGCGNCTCACCCCTAGGGGCACGACGCACAGACTGGCCAGGTCGCTGAACCGGTCGGCTACACCGGCCAATGTGTCCTCCAGCCAGGCTCCGTCGTTCAGCCCGGGACACACCACGACTTGACCGTGTACCTCCACGCCGTGGTCCAGCAAGGTCCGCAACCACCGGAGGCTGGTTGCTCCCCGTCGGTTACGGAGCATCTCGGTTCGCTTCCCGGGATCGGTGGCGTGGATNCTCACGTACAACGGCCCGAGGCTCTCCGACACCACCCGTTCGAGGTCAGCCTCTGTGAACCGGGTGAGGGTNGTGAAGTTCCCGTANANGAACGACAGNCGATAATCGTCGTCCTTNACGTAAAGGCTCCTGCGAAGCCCGGGCGGCAACTGGTAGATGAAGCAGAACTCGCAGTGGTTNTCGCATGTTCGGACGCGGTCGAACAGTGCGCTATCCACTTCGACCCCCATTGGCGACCCGTCGGGCTTGTCCACCACCACCTCGCGCTGCAGCCCACCGGTNTCCAATGTCAGGGTCACCGAGGGTTCGTCGACGAGCAACTGGTACTCGATGACGTCACGGGGAACGCGATCGTTGATGGTCAGGAGTCGATCGCCGGGTCGGACGCCTGCCCGGTCAGCGGGCGAATCGGCGATAACGGCGACGACCACGGGGGCCGACATAGCCACAAGGCTACCGACCGTCGTGAGGGCGACCAGCGGCCGCCGGTACAGTCGCCCCGTGACCTCGGACACCGACCACACCCCTCTCGAGAGGCCAGTCCCTGGAACGGGCGACGAAGGGGTCAAACGGGTTCTGCTGGCCGAACCCAGGGGCTTCTGCGCTGGGGTNGANATGGCCATCAAGGCCCTCACCTGGATGGTCCGNGCGTTCGACGAACCCATCTACTGCTACCACGAGATCGTCCACAACAAGTTGGTGGTNGAACGTTTCGAGGCCCTCGGTGTGGTGTTCGTGGACGACATCGATGAGGTCCCCAAGGGAGCGCCAGTGATGCTGTCAGCCCANGGNTCGGCCCCTGAAGTGGTCCGGAGGGCCCAGGANGTCGGCGGNTANACCGTCGACGCTGTCTGTCCACTGGTCACCAAGGTCCACCATGAGGTAAAGGTGCGGGCCCGCAAGGGCTTCCAAATCGTCTACGTNGGCCACGCCGGACACGAGGAGGCCGAGGGGACNATCGCCGTGGCCCCCGATGCCATCCACCGTGTCGAACACCCCGACGAAGTCCGATCGCTNCCCGACCTAGGTGACGACGTNGCCATNCTCGCCCAAACCACCCTCAGCCANCGGGACTGGGGAGGNGTGGTCGACGCGGCAGCCGNCCGCTGGCCCGAACTGTGGTCGCCGGGCCGTAGCGACCTGTGCTTCGCCACCACCAACCGTCAGGGTGCCCTACTCGACCTCGTGGATCGGTGCGATGCCGTGGTGGTGATCGGTTCAACTAACAGTTCCAACACCCGGGCGCTGGTCCAATTAGCCAACGAGGCGGGNTGCNAACGCGTGGTATGGATCAATCNGGCCGAGGAACTCCCGTCGGACTTGACGGGCACAGTCGGGGTGACAGCTGGCGCATCGGCGCCCGAGGAGGTGGTGGACGCGGTAGTCAGCGCACTCGACCCGACCTACGGCGTGGAACCGGTTCGCCACACCGACGAGGACGAATACTTTCCCCCGCCCCGCAACCTACGTGACCTCCTGCACGCCATCCGGGGCTTCAGCGCGCTGGGCTTCGCCGCTCCGGCGCGCACAACCCATCTCGACGATCGGGGTATCGACGCGTCGGACGCTCTGGCAGCCCTCGACCAAGTCGGTCCAGTTAGCTGACCTGGCTCTCCGGCGGGTTCGGATCGGGGAGGGCCGGTCGACCGGCAAGACGCTGAGCCTCGTCGAAGCAGGCCTGCATTCCAAGACGAAGCTCCTCGGTCAGATCGGCCACCGCCCGACGGGGCACCCGGCCCTCGGTCGGCTGCGGNCGGATCGGCTCGCCGACGACCATCACCACCCTGGTNGGCCGGATGCACGCCGACCCACCACGCATGGCGTAGTCGGTGCCGGCGATCCCCATCGGCACCAGAGGGACACCGGCGCGCGCTGCCACGAAGGCTGGTCCGGCGTGCATCAGATCGGCTCTGACTATTGGCCCATGCTGGCGGGTGCCCTCTGGAAACATCACCATGGGTTCCCCCCGTTCCAGAACCTCCTGGCAGCCACGGAGGGCCGCCCGGTCCGCGGTACCCCTCTCCACTGGAAACCCGCCGACAATGGTCAGGAATCGGCCTGTGATCCGGTTCCGCCACAAGGACTCCTTGCCCAGGAACCTCTGACGCCGAGCGGTCACCATGCCACCGACAGGCGTGTCAAGGTACGACCGGTGGACCGGGGCGAGGATGTACGGCTCCTCTGGCGGGAGGTTCTCCTTGCCGACCACGGAGAAGCGAAACCAGATCTTGCACAGAAGCCACAGGGCTGACCAGCAGACCCGATAGGCCACGCCGTCCACTAGTGACATCTCGCGCCCGAGGTCGGACGCGCTCCGGTCTCCAGTCAGGTCTCCCGGTTGGTCGTCAGAGGAATCGGGTATCACAGCATCTCCACGATGGCGTCAACCACACCGTCAACGGTCAGTTCCGAGGTATCGAGCACCTGGGCACCATCGGCGGTCACTAGGGGGCTGGCCGTCCGGCTGGAATCCGCTTCGTCGCGCCGCCGGATGTCGGCAGCCGCCGCGTCGACGTCGAGCCCGGGTACCTCGGCGGCCCGGCGCTGTGCCCTGACCTCAGGCGATGCCGTCAGATACACCTTCACTTCGGCATCAGGGAACACCACCGAACCGATGTCTCGACCTTCCATAACTCCACCGCCCAACTCGGTGACCCACTTCCGCTGACGGGCGACCATCTCCACCCGGACGTCGGGATTGGCTGCCACAGCGCTCACTGCACCGGTCACCTCTGGACCTCGGATGGCCACCGAGGCGTCCTCTCCATCGACAAGGCAACCGGAACGGGTCACGTCGAGCGATACGGCTCGTGCCACCTCAGCTACCGCCGCCCGGTCGGTCGGGTTGATTCCCCGCCGAAGCACCGCATGAGCGACTCCCCGGTACATAGCCCCGGTATCCAGGTATTCGAGTTCAAGCCGATCGGCCACTGCGCGCGCCACCGTGGACTTACCGGACCCGGCCGGGCCGTCGATGGCGATCACACGCGGCACCTCTCGTTTGGTCATCGCCTCAAACTCCGGACCCCATCGTCGAACCAGCGTCCAGCAACGCCGCAAGGTGTTCGGCAAAGGTCGGATAACTGGTGGCCACAGCATTCCACCCACTGATGTCAGTCGGGCCGTCGGCCACCAGGCCAGCCACTGCACAGGACATGGCAATCCGATGGTCGTGGTGGGCGTTCACTGCTGTACCCCGCAATCGTCTACCGGACCGCCCCCGGACCACCAGCCGGTCACCCTCGACCTTCACCTCGGCACCCATCCGACCCAACTCGGACTCCACCGTGGCTAGCCGATCGCTCTCCTTGAAGCGGAGTTCACCCACGCCCTCGAAGATCGTCTCGCCGTCGGCACACGCTGCAGCGACCACCAGTACTGGAACCTCGTCGANCAGACCNGGCACCTCATCAGACCGNACCGTGGTAGCCGAGAGCACACCGCTGGCCGGGGGGCGCACCGTCAGGTCCCCGGAGTTCGGATCATGGTTGAGGTCGACGCCCATGCGAGTCAGGACCTTCATGAAACCTGCTCGCCCCGGTCCCTCATACACGTTTGCCACCACCACCTCGGATCCCGGAAGGATCGAAGCACCAACTGCCCAGAAGGCGGCCTGGGACGGATCACCAGCCACGTCGTGGGTGAAGGCATCGGGTCGACCTGGCGACACCGTCACCCGGTCGAGGCCATCGGTATGGGAACGAACTATCTCGATGCCAGTGGCCGCCATCAGTTCCTCGGTATGGGCCCTCGTCGGGCGGTCCTCGACCACNGTGGTCGGTCCATCGGCCGAGAGGCCGGCGAACAGNAGNCATCCCTTGACCTGGGCACTGGCCACCGGCAGTCGATACTCGATGCCCCGCAGGCCGCCACCCCGGATGTTTAGTGGCGCCAGGCCGGCATCTTCTCCAATGTCGACGCCACTAGCAATCACCGACGCCCCCATGGCCCGCAGCGGTTCCAGCACCCTGCCCATGGGGCGCCGTCGGACGGAAGCGTCGCCGTCCAATACCGAGGTGAACGGCAACCCTGCTAGCAGGCCAGCCAGCAGGCGGATACCCGTTCCCGAGTTGCCCACGTCCAGATCGTGTCCAGCCTGACCAAGTCGGCCACCTCGGACTCGGATCATCTGCAGCTCAGGCGGATCGGCATGGTCGCGATCCTCGACCACGGTCGCCCCTAGGGCCTCGATGATGGCCCGGGTGTTGGCCACGTCACCGCCGTCGCTAAGACCCCGGATCGTCGACTCCCCGTCGGCCAGCGCAGCCAGCAGCAGGACCCGGTGAGAGATGGATTTGTCTCCCGGCACCCTGATCCGGCCCCGAAGGGGCCCTCCGGGCTCGACGACCAGTCGATCGGCAGTTGTAGCGGCAACTCGGGAGGTCATGCCAGAGGAGCCGTGGTCGGGCGGTACCCCTTGGCCATCAGGCCGCCAGACAGGCGTTCGGATTGCGTCGCCTCGACTATCAGGAGGATCACCCCACGGTCTCCCTCAGCCGAGTGGGCGATCTCAAGGTCGAAGATGTTCACGTCGAGGTCGGTGGCTAGAAGGGTGATCGACGCCAACTCACCTGGCTGGTCGAGGACCGGGATCCGGATCTCCACCAGTTCGGAAGACCGGGGAGCCCCGGTCGGCAGGCTGATCCGTGCCGTCCGGGCGGTCTCAAGACGTTGGAGCAGACCGGGCCGATCACCGGCGATCACCTCTGAGCGCACGGCGTCCAAGGCGACAATCAGGTCCGACAGCACTTCGTCGATGGCCGTGGCGTTCTCACTGCAGATGTCGGGCCAGATCCCGGGATGACCGGCAGCCACCCGGGTCATATCTCGAAAGCCCCCAGCGGCCAGCCTCAGGACGGCGGCATGTTCAGTCGAGCGTGACGAGGCGATGCCCATTAGCGCTGCGGCCGTCAGGTGCGGCACGTNGGAGACAATGGCCACCAGGGAGTCGTGTCGATCGGGCGGCAAAGTAATGATCTCAGCACCTAGGGAACCAACTACCGAACGAACCCGGGCCAGCGCATCTCCGTCTGTCTCCGCGGTAGGAGTCAGTACCCAGGTCGCNTCCGTGAACATGTCGGGATCGGCACCACCGACGCCCTCCTGTTCGGAACCAGCCATCGGATGGCCTCCGATNTAGCGGGGATCGGCCACCGTGTCCACTACTGGCGCCTTCACGCTTCCCACGTCGGTCACGAGGCCACCGGGTGCGGCTCCCAGCGCCTCGGTCACTGCGTCGGCGAGGTGGCCGACCGGGGTGGCCACGAAAGTCATCTCGGCATCGGCGTCCCACCCAATCCGATCCATCGCCCCCATGTCCAGGGCGGTGGCCAACGTGGCCTCATCGAGGTCGACACCGGAGACGTGCCATCCTCGTGTCCGCAGCGCCATGCCGATCGAACCACCAATGAGGCCAGTGCCGACGACTGTCGCCCGACGCGTCGAACCGGCCGGGGAAGCGGAAAGCACCATGGAGGCCAATACTACTGGGGGCCGTTTCGGCCCTAGGGGGTGATTCCGGCTCTAGAGGATTCAGGTATCNCGATGATCNGCCTGATCNGTTGACACNGCCACCTCGAGAGCGCGGACCTCTTCGACACTGAGTGCCCGCCAGGCTCCCGGCGCCAGTGACCTGTCGGCGATTGGGCCGATGCGGGTTCGTACCAGGCGCACTACCGGATGCCCTACCGCCTCGCACATCCGTCGGACCTGCCGGTTCCGCCCCTCGTGGATAGTCAACCGGACTACAGACGCGTCGAGCAACGCTGCCCTCGCCGGAGCGGTCGGGCCATCATTCAGTTCGATCCCCTCACGTAGTCGACGCAGCACGGCCCGGGTCGGTGCGCCCCGCACCTCGACCACGTACTCCTTCTCCACTCCGTAGGAGGGGTGGGTAAGCCGTTGGGTCAGTTCACCGTCGTTGGTCAGAAGTAGCANCCCCTCTGTGTCGACGTCGAGTCTCCCCACTGGGAACACCCGGGGGTCATCGGGCACCAGCCCAACCACCGTCGGCCGGCCCTTCGGGTCGTCGGCGGTGGTGACCACACCGGTTGGCTTGTTCAACAGGTAGTGGACGAGGCCCGGCCGCACCCCAATCGGTGCACCGTCCACTTCGATNAGAGCCGTATCGGGGTCGACCCGTCGCCCGAGGACAGCCACCCGGCCGTCCACGGTGACCCGGCCGGCGGCGATGAGGTCCTCACAGGTCCGGCGGCTACCCACCCCGACTCGCGCAAGCACCTTCTGCAAGCGCTCACCCTCGCGCTCGTCGACTCCAGACCGGTCGCACCGATCGGCGCCGAAGGCGGGATCGGTCACTGGTCAGCCCCCCGGTGGATCCGGTGTAGCCCCATCGACAGGTTCCACAGCAGATACCTCAGGATCGGACCGCAGACCCCTTTCGAGCGCCTCGACCACCTCCGGCCCGGGGACGAACTCGCCCAACGGAGGTAGGTCGTTGAGAGCATCAAGACCCATCCGTTCGAGGAACTCCTGGGTGGTGCCAAACAGGATGGCGTTGCCCGGGCCAGGGTCCCTCGATACCTCGTCGATGTAGCCCCGCTGCTGCAACGTTCGAACCACCCCGTCGACGTCGACCCCGCGAATGGCCGAGACCTGAGCACGCGACACCGGCTGCTTGTAGGCCACGATCGCCAACGTCTCCAAGGCAGCAGCCGTCAGCCGGCTGCTCTGGCCCTCGAGGACAAAGCGTTCCACCCACGGGGCCTGCTCCGGATGGCTCTGGAAGCGGTAGCCACCGGCTACCCGTGACAAGACGAACCCNCGGCCCTCGGCCTCAAACTCGGCAGCCAACGCCTCACACTCGGACTCAACAGTCCGGGTCGANACCTCCAGTAGTTGTGCGAGGAGGTTGGCCGGCACCGGATCGATGGCCACCATCAGGATCGCCTCGACGGCACGCCGAATCTCATCGGATCGGGGGTTGTCGTTCGCTGGCTCAGAATTCGACACGCCGGTCCTCAGCCCTCGTAGGCGTCNATCAGGTCTACCTCGGATGGGTCGGCACCGGGCCGCCAGCCGACATGGATCTCCCCGAACGTCCCCAACTGGTCGATTTCGACCACTCCCTGCTTGTAGAGCTCCAACACGGCGAGAAACCGCACCGCGATCTCGATCCGATCCACCAGGCTCCGGGTGAGATATCGGAAGGTCACTGAACCCGTCCGAGGGATCTCCGAAACCAACTCCACCACAGCGTCAGCCACGCTGATCCGGATCGGGGCGATGTGCTCGGTCTCGACATGGACCGATGGCCGGGGCGCCATGGCACGCAAGAAAGCTTCCCTCAAGTCGTCGGCCGTCACCCCCTCCAGCAGATCGGGGGCCATTCCCAAGAAGCACTCCTCGAGGCCCGACCGTCGCGGCCACGACNTCGAGGCGTCGGCAGCCAATCGNCGCAGTATCACTGCNGCGTCCTTGAATGTCTTGCACTCCAGCAAGCGGGCCAGGAGGAGGTCACGCTCCTCCCACAGGCCGAACTCNTCGTCGAGGTCCGCCCGATTCTGGCCGGGAAGAAGCCGCCGAGTCTTGAGTTCCACGAGGATCGACGCGATCAGCAGGAACTCGGTGGTCGCCTCCAGATCGAGGTTCTCCAGACGCTCCAACTCGACCAAAAACGAGTCNACGATAGTCGACAGCGAGACCTCGTAAAGTTCGACCTCCTCCTTCAGGATGAGGTTCAATAGCAGGTCGAAGGGCCCCTCGTACACCGGGGTCATGACAGTCACGCTCACCGGCGCGACCCTACGGAATCACACGGGTGGAGCGGTGCATGTCGCCGAGATAGGCGTCGCCACGGGCCCACTGANCGATGGGCCNANGCCCGACTCCACNTATGGGCCNGNATCACTCCTCGATGCAGTCCCAGGAGTTGTAGAGGCCGAATCCGATCAAATCACGTTGCATCTCCCAGACAAGNCAGGCCTCGTCGACCTTGGCGTACCCAGCGTCATTGATCGAAAACCGCACAAGGTCGGCTGTCTCGGTGCACTTCGAAGCAGGGTTGTCTGTGATGTCCAAACACCANNTGTTGAAGTCGATGTACTCCTGCTGGGTGAAATAGTCCCGCTCCTCCTCGGCAAACAAACCAAAAGGCCAAGACGAACAAGAGGTGGCCAGCAGAAGTACGGCCAGTGTCGACCAGACATGACAGGCCTTCCGGATCCGATAGCCAGTCTGCGGTGGACGAACCACATACATTTCTCAAATCTACCGGCCTCCCCCATGGGTCCCCGGTACCCTCGGCAGTCATGGCACGCGTCTTCTCTGGCATCAAACCGACCGGTTCAGTTCACCTCGGCAACCTGCTAGGTGCGCTACGCAACTGGACGGACATGCAGGACGAGCACCAAACCGTCTACTGCGTGGTCGACCTGCACGCCCTCACCGTGCCGCATGATCCCAAGGAACTCCGACGTGCCACCCGCTCCTTGGCTCAGATACTGGTGGCCGTCGGCATCGACCCAGAGCGGAGCACCCTGTTCGTGCAGGGGCACCTCACCGAGCACACCGAGTGCGCCTGGGTTATGGAGTGCACCGCGGCGTTCGGCGAACTCCGGCGGATGACGCAATTCAAGGACAAATCTGACAGCACTGACTTCGTGTCCGGCGGCCTGTTCACCTATCCGGCTCTCCAAGCCGCAGACATCCTCCTCTACGACACCGATCAGGTCCCGGTGGGTGAGGACCAGCGACAGAACGTCGAGTTGGCCCGCGACGTCGCCGTCCGCTTCAACAGCCGATATGGCAACACGTTTGTCGTTCCGGAGGCTGTGATCCCGCCGGCCGGCGCCCGGATCATGGACCTCCAACACCCCGAGAACAAAATGTCCAAATCCGACGACACCGCCCAGGGAACCATCCTGCTACTCGACGATCCAGCAGCCATCGAGAAGAAGTTCAAGCGTGCGGTGACCGACAGCGAAACTGAGGTCCG